>NZ_JAUBPO010000018.1:0-15295 GCF_036700785.1 Microcoleus sp. S28C3
GAAGAAGGAAGAAGGAAGAAGGAAGAAGGAAGAAGGAAGAAGGAAGAAGGAAGAAGGAAGAAGGAAGAAGGAAGAAGAAAGAAGGAAGAAGGAAGAAGGAAGAAGGAAGAAAGAAAGAAGAAGACCCTTCTGCTTTGCGATCATCGGGTAAACAGGAGGAAGAAGGAAGAAAAGCCAGGGTTTTAGCAAGTGAGAAAGTGTGAATCGTCTTAAATATTGCTATATGTTTATTTTGAGCGATCGCACTTTAGTAAAGCACAGAACTGACTTTCGGGACTTGCGCACAAAAACTCTAGCGTTCCGGGTTTTTATACCAGGGCTGATGGCTGTTACCATATTTTTTCGTAAAAAACCCTGTTTTTCCGTAAGGCATAAGTTTATTGTAAGATATTTACACTAACTGTAAGGAGCATCGAAAATAATGCGAATTTTAATGATGGGCGGTACTCGGTTTATCGGGGTTTATCTTACTAAGATTTTAGCAGCACAAGGGCATGAAGTGGTGTTGTTTAACCGCGGCAACAAGTCGGTACCGGTTTCGGGCGTGAAACAGATTCAGGGCGATCGCACAAATGTCGAACAACTAAAAGAAAAGTTATCGACGGTCGAGTTTGACGCTGTTTTTGACAACAACGGTCGCGAACTCAGCGATACAAAGCCTTTAGCTGAAATATTTAAAGGGCGGGTGCAGCACTTTGTTTACATGAGCTCTGCGGGGGTTTATTTGAAGTCGGATCAAATGCCTCATATGGAAGGGGACGCTACCGATCCTAAAAGCCGACATTTGGGTAAATGCGAAACCGAAACTTACTTGGCCGCATCGGGTTTGCCTTGGACTTCTATTCGCCCGACTTACATTTACGGACCACAAAATTATAACGATTTGGAGGCTTGGTTTTTCGATCGCATTGCGCGCGATCGACCGATTCCGATTCCCGGTAACGGAATGCACTTCACGCAGTTGGGGCACTGTCAGGATTTGGCTAAAGCCATGGCGGCGGTTTTGGCTAACGAAAGGGCGATCGGGCAAATTTACAACGTTTCTGGCGATCGATTTGTCACCTTTGACGGTTTAGCCCGTGCCTGCATTCAAGCGGCTGGCAAATCCCCTGATGCTATTAAGATTTTACACTACGAGCCGAAACAATTTGACTTCGGCAAAAAGAAAGCTTTTCCTATGAGATTGCAGCACTTTTTCGCTTCAGTTAATAAAGCTGTCACCGAGCTTAACTGGCAGCCGGAATTTGACTTAGTTTCGGGATTGAAAGATTCTTTTCAGAATGATTATGTAGTTTCGGGGAGGGACAAAGCTGAGATAGATTTTTCAGTCGATGATGAAATTTTGAAATCGGTTCAAAGTTAAGTTAGAGTAGGAGCATCCCAACGCCAGCAAAAATCTATAACCCCACCCTAAGCCTCCCCTTACTAAGGGGAGGGAACAAGAAAGAAAGCAAAGAGGCTGTCACAGTAAAGTTCGCAATGGGACCTTACATCGGAGCAAAAGATAGCTACTTAGAGGTTATAGCAAAACTCAACAACGACAGGTCGGTAATTATTGAAATCCAAGTTCTAAACTGGCAGACATTGGGCAAGCTAGCTTTGTACAATACAGCAACAACTGATGGAACTAAATTAATGATTGAAGAATTGCACAAGGGATTCCCACCTGTAATTTATTTTATTGAAATCCGGACTCCCCAGTTGTAGAGCGACCAATTAAAAAATTTAGATAAGCCATGTTATATTTTTCAAACGCGGAAGATTTGACATCTTGGTTGGAAGCTAATTCTCCAAAAGACTAGGAAATATTAGGTGAATTTCATGCTTGGAATAACACTCGGCAATCGCTACAGTATTATCCGTCACTTGGGAGGCGGCGGATTTGCTCAAACTTATTTAGCTGAAGATAAGCAGCTACCAGGCAATCACCTCTGCGTCGTCAAGCAGCTTAAACCTCAAGCAACAGATCCCGAAACTCTACAGGTAGCTAGACGTTTATTCGATACCGAAGCACAAGTTTTGTACAAGTTGGGAAATCACGATCGCATTCCCCGACTTTTTGCTTTTTTTGAAGAGAATCAAGAGTTTTATCTAGTTCAAGAATTTATAGAAGGCCACGATTTAAGTCAAGAAATTATACCCCCCCAAACCCCCCCAAACCAAGGGGGGGCTGGGGCGGGTTCCCCTTACCAAGGAGGAACTGCGGGAGTCATGCAGGAAGATGCAGTCATTTGTATATTGCAGGAACTTCTCGAAATTTTAGACTTTGTACACCAGCAAAATGTGATTCACCGCGATGTCAATCCCCGCAATATTCTCCGCAGAGATAGAGACGGAAAATTAGTTTTAATTGACTTCGGCGCAGTTAAAGAAATTACTACTCAAATCACCAATCCTCAGCCCAAGAATAGCTTGAGTGTCAGCATCGGTACTCCCGGTTATATGCCCAGCGAACAAGCTCACGGCAACCCGAAACTCAGCAGCGATATCTATGCCGCAGGTGCGATCGCAATTCAGTTTCTCACTGGCATAAATCCTCACCAAATGCCCAAAAATCCCGATACAGAGGAAATTATTTGGCAGGACAAAACATCAGTCAGTCCTGAATTTGCAAAGATTTTAGATAAGATGGTAAAGTACGATTTTCGGCAACGTTATTCTAGTGCCGGCGAAACGCTGCAAGCTATTAAAGAATTGAAAAATTCTTTCAGCGGTACGGTTCCTGTATTGCCTCCGGTTGCTGCTGCGAATAAGTCTGTAAAAGCCAGAAAAAAACTGCATTTTAAAATATTGTCGCTCGTTAGTTTAATTGGCATCAGTATTATAGCATCAATTTATGGTGTAAATACTTTAAATTCTGCAAATGCAACAGACCTGTACAACCGAGGCAATACTCTTTACAATTTAAGCCGATTTGAAGAAGCTCTGGCAGCTTACGAACGAGCAATAACTCTCAGGCCGGACTACGCGGAAGTTTGGCAGGAAAAAGCCAAAACTTTATATGAATTGAAAAAATATCGAGAATCGCAGTCAGCTTATGATAAAGCCATAGAATTAAAGCCGGAATACTTGGAAGCTTGGACGGGACGCGGTTATGCTTTGGAGAAGTTGCAACAGTCTCAAGAGGCGATCGCATCTTTTGATAACGCTTTGAAAATCCAGCCCGACTATGCCTCCGCGTGGGAAGGCAGAGGCGATACTCTGTTAGATTCCCAGCGGTACGAAGAGGCGATCGCATCCTACGAAAAAGCTGTACAATTTCAGTCCAATTTGTACCATTCTTGGTACAATCTGGGACAAGCTTACCAAAAATTAAAACAGTACGATCGCTCCGTAGAATCCTATCAAAAAGCACTTGAAATCAAATTCGATAATTATGAAGCTTGGTACAATTTAGGCAATATATTCCTAGAATTAAACAAAAACCAAGAAGCTTTTGAAGCCTACGAAAAAGCCGTGCGGTTTCAGCCAAATTTTTATCAAGCGTGGTACAGTCAAGGCATTGCTTTGCTGAAAATGCGGAGGCATGAAGCAGCGGTAGAAGCTTACGAAAAAGCTGTTAAATTAAAACCGGATTATTATCAAGCGTGGTATAATTTAGGCTGGTCTTACCACGAATTGCGCAGGTACGAACAAGCAATTGAGTGTTACAGCAGAGCCTTAGATTTAAACCCGAAAGAATATCAAGCGTGGTACAATAGAGGCAATGCTCAGTACAATTTAAAGCGCTACGAAGATGCGCTAGTCTCTTACAATGAAGCCGTCTATGTCAAGCCTGACTATTCGGAAGCCTGGTACAGCCGCGGCAATGCACTTGTGGCGGTAAAAAGATACGAAGATGCGATCGCCTCCTATGACAAAGCAATTCGCTACAAACCGGATTACGCAGCGGCAATGGAAGCAAAAAAGCGGGCAGAAAGTCAGCTAGGAAGCAGCCCGCTAGAATCCCAACAACAACAATAATTGTTATTAGTCCCCCTCTGCTAGAACTTTGGGTGTAGTAGTTATTTCACGAGCCCAATAATCGTGGGGGTAGATTATTTTTTAGCGAACAGCGGGAGCAATTACGGTAACTCGGCGGCTGTCTACTAACATCGGCCAAAAACCTCGATCGCTCAATGTTTTTACAGCAGCAGTAGCGGCGTTTTGATCCGTTGTATAAGCGACGAATAAAAAGGGACGCTGGCCGTAGGAAGCTAAGCCTAATTGCGTGCCTAATGCTTCCCTGACTTGGGCGGCTAATTCCGGTTGGTTGAAGTAATCTACTAACACTGCATAACCAGGGCCCAGGGGTTGAGGATTGAAGGCAAGATTGCCCGTTGGAGGATTGGTGATTGGTTCAGAATCGGGCGCTGGCTGAGGGTTGTAGACTGGCAAATTTTGGGGTAGCGCCGCTGCGGGCGATCGTACTACGTAAGCTTGCAATCCGACAACATCTTCGATGTATTTAACCCAATCGCTGGCGATTTGTGAGTCGCGAAAGCCACCAACTCGCGTCACCGTGTCATTGATGTACCGACAAACTGTGTTGTTAGTATTTCCAGGGAAAGAGCGTTTTGCTCTTTCTTGCTGTTCGGGTGTTGGGGTGACAATTAACAGTAGATATTCATCGGACTGCGGCGGTTGGCAGCTCGATTGAGCTTTAACAGAACTCGATAAAATTGTTAAGACTAAAAGGGCTGTCGAAGTTGCAGAAAATAGGGGTATAGACAAAATAAATTTGTACAGTTTACCCCTAATTGTTGTTAGTTGTTTTATCGGAGATTTGGCTATTTTATTCATGCTGTCTGTAGGGAGGCTAGGGCATCGGGAATAGTTGGTGATGGTGCTGGAAATTCACCTGTCAGTACATATTCTAATCGCAGTTTCAACCAGGTGATGAAGACTGGATCGGTAGAAATAATAGCGGCGGCTGGCTGAGGGCATTTTGCTTTAACTTCTGCCATTGTCGGTGCTTCTAGGAAAGCGGGCTGTTTGACTAGCCAGAAGTCTATTTGTTTTTCTTGTTCATTGTAGTTGCGTGTTCTTTCTTTAAACACTTCATCGAGGGCTTCTTCTTCTAGCAAAAAGCGTTGGCTGGCTAAAACGTAGTAGTAGGTTTGCATTTTTCTCGGTTGTTAGGGGTTGACGGTTAGCGGTTAATGCCGCCTGTATCTGCCAGTTTTGCTGGTCAGGGGCGGGTTTGCTCAGTTGCGGTTGTTGGAGAGCTCTAGACTCTTGTGCCGTTTACTTTACCTTATTTGCTGTCATCTTGGGTAGATGCAGAGCAAGTCGCCTCAGAAAAATTTTTGGTGGTGAGAGTTGGGGGAGTTGCGGGTTGTTTGGGGATTGGGGCGATTATTTTTCTGGCGGGTGATTTTGTGGAAAATTTAGGTGACAATAGGAAATTAGATGGAATTGCACGTTGAATAATTACCAATTATTGAGACAATCAGGGGGTTCTTCAACCTAATTGGGAGTAGTTTGCATATGAAAACACTTCGGACAGTTTTTGATTGCCAAACCTAAAATAAGGCTTTCATGGCGATTGGGCGATCGACGAGCTACCTGGGTGAAAATGAAGGGTTTGTGACTACTACCTAAAAACAGTTCTGACTATTGTATTAAAAATGTAAAATGTGTGGATGGATTTGCTCGCGCCGGAATAGCGATCGCCCCGCTGTCACTTCCTCTGTTCCGCCAAAAGCGATCGCCCTCCACCCATGCTCAAATAAGCTCAACAAATCAGCTAAATTTATTGCCCAGGGAATGCAGCTAAAGGCTAAACTAATCTAAGTTTTACCATAAAATTTTCTCCCCGTTCATGAACATCGCTTATTTAGTTAACCAATATCCCAAAGTCAGCCACAGCTTTGTCCGCAGAGAAGTGCTAGCCGTTGAAAATTGCGGCATGAAAGTCGCACGTTTTTCGATCCGATCCTGCGAGTCAGAACTCGTTGATGGGGCCGACAAACTAGAGCAAGAATTGACTAAAGTAATCTTAGGAGTTGGTGTACAGGGGTTAGCGTCGGCTTTGCTGCGCGTTGCCGCAACTAGACCGATTCGATTCATCGAAGCTGTGCGGTTAATGTTCAAAGTTGGCTGGCACTCGGAACGGGGGATTTTGCTGCATCTAGCTTATTTAGCAGAGGCTTGCATTCTTTTAAATTGGTTTGCAGAATCGGGTATCGCACACGTTCACGCTCACTTCGGGACAAATTCGACAACAGTCGCAATGCTGTGCCGCGTGCTTGGCGGCCCGACTTACAGTTTCACCGTTCACGGGCCTGAAGAATTTGATAAAGCCACACTTCTTTCCTTAGACGAAAAAATTAAACGATCTACCTTTGTAGCAGCAGTTAGTTCCTTCGGTAAAAGTCAGCTTTTTCGGTGGTGCGATCGCACTTTTTGGTCAAAAATTCACGTCATACACTGCGGCGTAGATGCTGCATTTTTAGCTGCACCCTACGTCCCCATACCGGCAGCACCCCGCTTAGCTTGCATTGGCCGGCTCAGCGAACAAAAAGGTCATTTGTTATTGCTAGAAGCTGCTAAATTGCTAGCAGTTCAAGGCTTAGAGTTTAAGTTGGTACTCGTAGGAGACGGGCCGCTGCGATCGGATATTGAACAGCAGATTCTGCAACTCGGTCTGCAAAATCATATAGAAATTACCGGCTGGGCCAGTGGCGATCGAGTTCAGCAAGAGATTTTAGCTTCGCGGGCAATGGTATTGCCGAGTTTTGCTGAAGGTTTGCCCGTCGTAATTATGGAAGCCCTCGCTCTCAATCGCCCCGTAATTAGCACTTATGTTGCTGGCATCCCGGAGCTCGTAGAACCCGGTGTTTGCGGTTGGTTAGTTCCTCCCGGTTCCGCAGAAGCATTAGCGGTAGCGATGCGCGCGGTATTGGAAGCACCTGTAGAAAAGCTAGAACAAATGGGGAAAACAGGAGCAGAACGGGTTGCTCAACAACACAATGTTGATTTAGAGGCAAAAAAATTAGTCGCGCTGTTTGAGAGTGCTTGAAAATGGTGCAAAACCTATTGATTAACTGACATTTTGCACCATTATTAATAAGTCTTTCAAGGGCGGGATATTCTGCCCACCCCACAGGAAAATTAATTGTTTGTGGAACAGGCATCTTGCCTGTTCCTTTAATTAAAGCAACCTACTTACAAACTTTTTAAGGAATAGGAACAGACCGCAACAACTTGTCAACGATCGCCTTAGCCCTCCTTCCCCCCGCCGGAATCAACCTGTGAGACAGTACGTGCGGTGCCAAATATTTCACATCATCAGGAGTCCCATAATCCCGGCCCTCCATAAACGCCAAAGCCTGGGACGCCCGGTGCAAAGCCACCGCACCCCGGGGACTCACCCCCAGAGTAATCTCCTCATCTTCCCGCGTCGATCGCACCAAATCTACAATATACTGTTTCAAAGAACCTTCCACCTTCACAGCAGCGCACAAACGGCGCAATTCCTGCACTTCTTCCAAAGAAATACAAGGCTGCAAATCTTCAACAGCAAAACTATCAGAAAGCCGTTCCAACATTTGCAACTCTTCCAATGCAGCGGGATAGCCCAAAGTCAAAGACAAAGTAAACCGATCCATCTGCGCTTCCGGTAGCGGAAAAGTGCCTTGATATTCGATCGGGTTCTGAGTCGCAATCACAAAAAACGGCGCGGGAACATTCCGAGAAACTCCATCTACTGTCACCTGCTTTTCTTCCATCACCTCCAGCAAAGCTGACTGAGTTCGCGGCGTCGCCCGATTGATTTCATCGGCAAGCAAAACATTAGCAAAAACTGGCCCGGGCAAAAACTCAAACTCTCCGCTGCGCGGATTCCAAATATTAGTACCGGTGATATCCGTCGGTAACAAATCGGGAGTGCACTGAATCCGCTGAAACTTCCCATCGATCGATCGCGCCAAAGACTTCGCCAGCAGAGTTTTTCCCACACCCGGCACATCTTCCAGCAGCGCGTGCCCACCCGAAAGCACAGCTACCAGCACCAAGCGAATAGCATCAGCTTTGCCAACAATAGTCTTGCCTAGATTTTGTTTGAGCCGCTCAATATGTTGTCTCATATCCCTGATTGCTAATTGCTAATTGCTAATTGTTGATCGAACATCAAATTGCTCAAATCTTAAGTCTTTGCCTTGCGGACTTCCGATTTGTCCAACTAGAATTTAGTCTGACTCATCTTGCACCATTTTTTAAACCGATCGCCCGTTCTAGATCAGATAATTATTAGACTTTAGCAGTTAAGAGGCTTCTAGCAATATCGCAATCTGCCTGAATTTGAGTTTTGAGAGCATCCAGAGAAGCGAATTTTTGTTCTGGTCGCAAAAACTCTACCAAACTCGCGCTCAAGGTTTGACCGTACAAATCCCCAGACCAATCTAACAGGTGAACTTCCACAGTGGGTTGCAGGCCGTCTACCGTCGGGCGGCAACCAACATTCATCACCCCATTGACAAAAGATAAATTTGATGCTGTGTCGGGAATTACAGATTTGGGGTTTTCCCGCTGATAGGAAGAACTTTCATCTTTCATCTTTTCCCATCCATGCTTCAGCGAGACTCGCACCGCGTACACGCCATAACGTGGCAAAAATTTTTCCGGCGGCAGTTCGATATTAGCAGTAGGAAATCCGATCGTTCTGCCCAGCCGCTGTCCGCCAACCACAGTCCCGACTAAACTGTAAGGTCGCCCCAGCAACTGATTCGCTCTTGTGAGGTCGCCGGATGCCAGACCTTCGCGGATTGCAGAACTGCTGATCCGATCGCCCTCACCGCAATTGTGCAGGGGTACAAGAGCAACATCAATACCGTAACCCGAGGCGATCGACTGCAAATCCACAGCCGTCCCAGCGCGTCCCCGTCCAAACCGAAAATCAACCCCCACACTAATTCGACTTGCTTGTAGTTGTTGCACCAAAATTTTCTCGACAAACTCACAAGCAGTCAAAGCAGCCAATTCTCGATCGAACGGCAGCAGCACAAGTTGCTCGACGCCCATTGCTGCGAGCAATTCTACCTTTTCTGCCAGAGGCGTCAGCAGTTTTTTCGGTTGACCCGTAAAAAATTCTTGCGGGTGGGGATCGAAGGTCACCACAGTGCTGTAAAGTCGATCGACCCCATCATCATCGCGACCAGAGAGGCTGTTGCCCTCTGCCCTGGGGCCTATCAAACCCTCGAAATTATGGTGCTTGTCGGCTCGATCGAGCGGTGCTGCTGAGTCATTCTCCCAGGTCGCCGGAGGTTCGCTGTCCAAATTTTTATCTCTGCCAGCGTTTGAGCGCCAGTTTTGCCCCGTCTCCGAAACCGTCGCAGAATTTTGCCCAGCCGATCGATTTAAAATTATTGGCTGCACGACTTGTCGATGCCCTAGGTGCAAACCGTCAAAGTTTCCCAAGGCAACAGAAGTTGGAGTCAGAACAGCCGTACAAGAAGAAGTTACCCACACGCTTAATATTTTGACATACTTAGCCAGATTGCGATCGCCAGTCGATTTTAGATTTTAGATTTTAGATTTTAGAATTGACTCCACAGATGCAATCTGGGAGATTGAACTTTGGTCTCAACTTTTTGGTTTTCCACAACAGCAGTCGGAGGCTTGTATGCGTCTTTGAGGTCAGCCCTAACTTAAATTTGAGATTTCCGACCTCAAGATTTCAGAACTATCTGGCAATCTCAAATCCATCAGACAGGCACTTTAGGCGCTTGCACCGACTCTTGAGACAAATCGCGATCGGGAGGCAGCAACTGTAACGACAAACCTTCCCGCGCCATCAAACTGTTGGGGAACCTTTGAGCAACTTGTTCTCCCACCCTGTCTAAAAACTCGTCATTGTGCAGCGGGTCGTGGTGAAAAATCACCAACTTTTTGACATTAGCAGCCTTTGCCACCTTGACCGCTTCCTGCCAAGTCGAATGTCCCCAGCCGACCTTACTGCTCTTCTCCGAATAATACTCCTCATCGGTATAAGTAGCGTCGTAGATCAGCACCTCAGCATCGCGGGCCAAATACACCACATTTTCGTCCAAACGGTCGGGCAAATGTTCGGTATCAGTCACGTAAGCAGCCGAATACCCCCGCCAGTTTACGCGGTAGCCTACAGCTTCCCCGGGATGGTTCAACAAAGCAGTTTCCACCTTAATATCTCCGATTTCCAGCGGTTGGCCCACTTCTATATCGTTAAATTTCAGGTCTGCCCCCATAATTTGCAGGGGCACCGGAAAATTCGGGTGGAGCATTTGGTCGTGGAGCCGCTGCTGGATAGTAGCGTTATTAGGAGAAGGAGCAACTGCCCCATAGATATGAAAACAATTGCCCTTAATAAAAGCTGGGACAAAAAATGGGAATCCTTGAATGTGATCCCAGTGAGAGTGAGTAAAAAACATATGAGCTTCTACGGGCATCTGGGACAGGAGAGTTTGTCCCAAAACCCGCAATCCTGTACCGCCATCGAAAATTAGGCGACTGTCACCCACTCGCATTTCTATACAGGGCGTGTTACCCCCGTAACGTACTGTTTCAGCCCCAGGAGAGGCTATGCTACCTCTAACGCCCCAGAAGTGAACCGTGAATTGATTTTGCATACTAGATATGGGTTTTCCTGCAAGATTGTTCCGGCGAGCCATCGGTAAGGTGTTTACATACTGGTAGGGGCTTTACCATCAAACCCAAGCTCTTTGACGGTCGAGAAACGCACTTGTTGGAAGTGCCAAGAGTCTCGCTTGCCAGAGAATGCAAAACTGTTGGGCTTGACAACTGAGCAAGAAATTACAAGGTAGACTAATCAAGTCTCGATCGTAAGTTTTCTTTTCTTCTCTTCACTAGCCTAACCTCCGCAGACACAGTTTGGGGCAGAAGTTGTGCCTGAGTTTGGTCAAAAGCCGCTGTTTTTCCAGCCTCCGCACTTGCCGAACTGGATCGCGCGGTTGATTGTTGGCGCTGCTGCTTCACGGGTTTGAACCCGGATGATGCCCTTCCTGCTATCTAATCGGGTCGATCGACCATAATATCCAGGCGCAGGGGCGGGTTGACGCCGATATCTGGCTGATATTGCCGATCGGGCGTGACGGGACGGCCCCTAAAATAATTACGGTTAATTTACCGGACTTGATATGCTCCCGCCACCGAACCCCTACCTATGAGGATCGGGGACTCCTTTTAACAAGAAGCCGATTTAATTAACTCAACTCCCATTAATTCCAAAATCTTAGCAGTTTAGGAATGCTCCTGCTATTAATTATCAAACAATACTGTCTGGATTCTCGGCCTGCCCGGAGACTGCTGTCCGTCCAGCTAACCCTCAGTCGATTTTTAATTTTAGACTTCGGCGAGCGCTCAGCCGAGTCGAGCCGTCGAGTCGCGCTCAGTCGAACGATTTGAGATTTGAGATTTACTCCACAGATGAATCTGGGACCTTGAACGAGAGTCTAAAATTTTTGCTTCTGCACCGCGAGTGTCGGAAACTTGTATCCGTTTTTGGGCGGGGTCAAGCTGTGAACCGAGCATCATTTGACAGCCGGGGACAGCGATCGTTCGGGGCTGCGGGCAAAAAACTAAATTTTCCTCGCGCATTTCTCGGCGGACGAATTCAATCACCCAAAATTGCCCTATTTTCTGAAATTAAAAATTTTTCGTTTTTTTGCCCTCAGCCCAACTCCGATCGCCCTTGGTTGAACTGTTGTGCTTTTCTCAACAATCTTCAATTACTCTATCTTTGGTAATGATTTATCGGAATTCTACCAAGTTGCCGTACTCACCACGAGTTTAAATTTCTGGTATTATAGAGTCTAAGACTCTTGGTTTCCGATAATCTAAATCAGTGGTAAAAAAGCCTGGATCGTACCATTTTAGATTTTAGATCGGTAAAGACTGATTGTGTAATGGTTTGAAACAGGCAGACAGTTGTAGAGTTTATTGAAACGGGTATAAGTTAAAGTTATTTGTAAAAAAACTCAGTATGGATAAAGTTAAAAAAACTACAACCAAGCTGAATCGATCGCCAGTGAAAGTGTCCGATCGCACTTTGGAACTCGATCTGCACCCGTCGAGCGAGCTGTCCTTAGAAATGACTGAGGCCCGAGCTTTGAGGGAATTTAGTTCGGACGATCGCCCGCCGGGAACCCCAGCAGCGACAGGCCAGACAGCCGCAACAAAGCGCCGGAGAGTAGATGGCAAGACTTCCCGGGATCGATCGCCTGTGGTTTCTACTGCCTTTCTCAAGTGGCTGCTAGAGGGTTTGACTCGATCGAAAGGTTGGCTGGCAGTTGTCACCCTGGCAGCAGTTTGGGGGTGGTGGAACAGTCAGTTACTGTTTTCCACGGGCCTGGGGATAGCAGCGATGATGGTGGTTTACCGAGGGCAGTCGTGGGACTGGCAATTGCTGCGATCGAAAGGCGAGCAATTTTGGGAGGGCCCGAACCGCCGATTTGTTTTAGCCGTGGGCACCGGCGGGATTGCAACCTTGGGCGCTTACATGAGTTTGGCGATTTGGGCGGACTCCGAGAGCCACTGGATGGCTTTGAGCCTGATTTTGCAGAACTTTGGCACGATCGCGATTGCAGGGCTGTTGCTGCGGCAAGCGCTGAGTCTGGGCGCCTCAAAAGATGAAGTGGCGCTCGATCGCATCCTGGCAGATTTGACCGATCCTGACCCCGTGAAGCGTTTGATTGCAGTGCGGCAAATGACCGATTTGGTGAATAAGGGTGGGTTTGGCCCTGTGAGTTCTGTCAATAGTTCGATCGCCCGTTCCCGCGCTGCCGAGTGCTTTCGCCTGATGCTGAGTCGGGAACCAGAAGCTTTAGTCCGCAATGCCCTTCTCGAAGGTTTGCAGACTTGGGACGCTACTTATGGCTTTGCTCTAAAATCCAAAAATCAAGTCATCGACTACTAGCTGACCGTCAAAAGCGTAAAAAGTAATTCGATGAATATTCGGAGCTTTTACGCGCAGGGGAGCGCTAGGAGCGATCGGAGAATTAGACCCGGCCAGATTGGGCGCCGGCATTTCATCCTGAACAATTGGGTTGCCGTCGATGTCGCAAGCAGATAAAACAGTTCGCCGCGAGCTGGTAACAAGTCCTGACACCCAGCGAACTGGATGCTTAAAAGTTACTTCTATCAGTCCGCTTTTTGGGGCTCCCATTAACACTGTTGTCCCAGAACCCGTGAAAAATGCTGGGTTTGAAGGTTGGATGGCGACGGCATTGGTAAAAGTAACCCCCCAATGTGCAAACTGGTGTTCTACTACTTCAAAGCATTTCAAATCTTCTAAAGCTAGGCGGACGATCGCCGGTACGGTGGCGGCGCGCGATCGCACCTCTGACCCTGCGCCTGAGCGTTCTGGAGTGGCGACTACAGACTTTTTGCCGTTTAAATCCATGCTTCGATAGGCTGTATCAAATTCTGCAAACCCGTCAGATTGAAGACTTTTCGCATCAACCATAAAACCCTCGCGATCCCGTTTCCTGAGCAGTTGCATTTTTTGTAGACCTCCCTGAGATTAGTTGTTTCTTCTGTTTTGGAAGTGATAACGGCGAGGCCCGTGATTGCTAAACCTGCAATTAGGAATCGAAACCCGATCGCCCCCCTCCAACAAAGACTTTCGACCTCAAAAGCCACTGCTCCGCAAAATATCGTGATTAATTATTCGTGATTGGCGAGCGTCGGCTAACCTTCCGCCTGCCTGAAAGCCAGTCCTAATACTCCTGCTTTCCGAGCGCCTGCTTTCCGGGTTGGCGAACAGACTCTATTGCGTTGAGGGGTCTTACCCATCATTTTGCTATTATCTCCGATCGGCGGTAGTTTGCAAGGGTGAGGATAACTACACCGCCGAATTGCCCAAATCGCAAAACTTACTTGCTGTCTGTAGTTTCACGCTTCACCTGTACTAAAATAGATTTAAATCATTACTCAATCTTTACAAAAACGCCACCTGCTTTGCCATTTTTTCAAACAAAGACGGGGCGGCGGACAAAAATCTAAAATATAACAGTGATAGAGGTTTATTTATGCTTGTACCCCTCGGCTTCGGTCAGCGATCGGTAGTTACTTCTCTCGGCAGAATGGTTTACTACACGGCTGAAAAAATGCCTTGGATCGGGTTGCCGACCTCAACTTCGGAAAATAAACCGAATTTAGTATTTTTTCACGGTTTTGGGGGCGGGTCGAGTGCCTACGAATGGTCGAAAGTTTATCCGGCTTTTGCGGCCGAATATCGAATTTTAGCACCTGATTTAATCGGTTGGGGGCGATCGGAACATCCGCCGAGAAATTATCAAGTTGAAGATTATATCACAACTTTGATCGAATTTATCGAAAAAACTTGTGACAGTCCGACAGATGCGATCGCTTCTTCCCTGACGGGGGCGATCGCGATTCGAGCGGCGATCGCGCGGCCGGATCTCTTCAAATCCCTAATTTTGACGATACCCAGCGGTTTGTCGGACTTCGGACAAGATTACGGCAGCAGTTTCTTCGCTAAGCTAGTCAACACCCCAATTTTAGACAAATTGCTCTACAGTACCGGAATCGCCACAGACGGCGGCATCCGTAGCTTCCTAGAACAGCGCCAATTTTCCGATTCCCGTCGCGTTTACCAAGAAATTGTAGACGCTTACCTCGAATCTGCTTTGGAACCAAATGCAGAATATGCCGCCCTGTCTTTTGTGCGGGGAGATTTGTGCTTTGATTTGTCGCTGTACATCACTCAGCTAACAACACCGACAGCGATTATTTGGGGAGAAAAATCGCAGTTTACCGGGCCCGATATCGGCCAGCGGTTAGCCAACCTCAACCCCGAAGCAATCAAAGTTTTTCAATCTCTGGAAAACGTAGGTTTGACTCCGCAGTTAGAAATTCCCGCTGTGACTATTGGCTTAATTCGGCAATATCTAAAATTGCTTTCGGAAGGCTGAAGAAGTTCGGCAACGGATTTTTTAACGGATTTAAAGGATGCAGGTTCGGCAACGAGCAATGTACGGGATGTAACGGATGTAACGGATGGAGGTTCGAGGTTCGAGGCAAGAAGGAAGAAGTCAGAGGGAAGAAGGAAGATTAATTCCCAATTCCCAATCGCCAATCCCTAATTCCCAATTCTCCCGCCCAACAACAGGCACAAGCCCCCGACGCTATTGAGGCTTTATCCCAAAATTTTAGACCAAAGTTTGAGATCCCAGATTCATCTGTGAAGTAAATCTAAAATCTAAAATCGACTGAGGGTCTATCCCAAAATTTTAGACCGAAGTTTGAGATCCCAGATTCATCTGTGAAGTAAATCTAAAATCTAAAATCTAAAATC
>NZ_JAUBPO010000018.1:15395-55004 GCF_036700785.1 Microcoleus sp. S28C3
ATTTTAGACCGAAGTTTGAGATCCCAGATTCATCTGTGAAGTAAATCTAAAATCTAAAATCTAAAATCTAAAATCGATTGAGGGTTTATCCCAAAATTTTAGACCGAAGTTTGAGATCCCAGATTCATCTGTGAAGTAAATCTAAAATCTAAAATCGACTCACTATTCTTTGACTCGCACATCGATGACGCTGGCGTTGAAAATGTACTGTTTGCCTTCAAGCTCTAGCGTAGTGCCAATTTTGACTTTCGTATTACCTAAAACCGGGCCATTTTCAGTAAGTTGACCTTTTCCCTCTAAGGTAAACATCATATTTTTGCTGAAGGATTCTTCTTCTCTGGGATCGGGGAGAGCTTTCAGAGTGCCGTTGGGCTGAGGAACTGCGAGGGTTCTGGTGAGAGTTTTGACAGATTTGATGGTAATCTGACCGGAGGGTTGATTGCGGATCACCACATTGATTTTATCGCCTGCTTTGAACAAATTTTCAACGTTTGTCCCTTTGAGACCGATCGCAATTGCATCAATCTCTACAGGTTTGACACTGGTGCCGACTTGGGCGACGGAACCGCCAGAAGTGCCGGGAAAGAAGAAGATTCCGACTGCAACTAGCAGTACGATCAGAGCGGCACCTACGTCTAGGATGCTGAGTTTGCCGAACAGTCGGCCTTGAGAATCCAAAATTTTCATAAATCGCTTAATTAACTGATAGCGACAGGAGTATGTTTACAAGCTCAGGACTTACCCAGACATCGATGAAAAACAGATGCTGTGATTGCTTGGCTACCGCTCGCAATGACATACGTTATTGATGCGTAAGTCCTGAAGCTAAAAGATATTACCACAACGATCGCCCAAAATCCGCATGACTTGGGCACTTAAAGCAGAAGGCAAAAGGCAGTTGAGGGCGGTTGGTTGGGCAGTGGTCGATCGCCCGGAGGCTGGCGGCGCAGTTAAAAATTTGCAAAAAGCTAGAATAGCAACTAAGCAGCGTCAAATTGCGTCTGCCTATTTAGTGACTTTTCGAGTTTTTCCTAAAATTTTACGTAACTTCTGCCACGTATCAATCATGTTAAAAAGTTTTTGGTTGACTTGCCGGCGTACCTGCGGCCGGGGGATTTATCTGTTTCTGTCGCTGATTGTGGCTGCGGGTATCTGGGTGATTTCCCCGGAACAGACTCAAGCATTTTCTTTGCCTGAACTGATTTTTCGGGGCATTCAAGTTATCCAATTGTCGAATATGTCCGATAGCCAAGAGGTGACTATTGGCCGACAAATTAATCAGCAGTTGGCGAACAGCGAGTTTAATATTGACCGCGATCGCGCCACGACACAATATATCAACCGCATCGGTCAGCGACTGGCCGAGGAAAGCACTCGCCCGAATATTCCTTATACTTTTCAAGTGATTGACGACGACAATATTAATGCTTTTGCGACAATGGGCGGTTTTGTTTATGTGAATAAAGGTTTGATGGCGGCGGCGGACAATGAGGCCGAATTGGCAAGTGTGCTCGCCCACGAAATCGCTCACATTAGTGCTCGCCACGCAATTCAACAAATGCGTCAAATGGCGATCGCTTCTGGTGTAGCTTCGGCGACTGGGCTCGATCGATCTCAGGCAGTTCAGATTGGGGTGGAGTTGGCTTTGCGGCGCCCCCACAGCCGCCAAGCTGAATATGAAGCCGATCAGTTGGGATTGCAAACTATGGGGCGAGCGGGCTACGCTCAATCTGGGATGGTTGATTTTATGAAAAAGTTGCTCAACAAGCCTTCTCCTCCGAGCATTTTGAGCACTCACCCGGCTACTGCCGATCGCATTGCTGCTATCTCGCAGGCGATAGACCCCGAACTCGCTAGCGGTGAAGGTTTGAATAATGAGGATTACAGGTTAGAAATCCGCAGGCTTTTGGGTTCGTAGCAAAAGGTCATACAATTTTAGATTTGAGATTTTAGATTGGGATGACCGCTCTTACTCGATCATCTTCGCGTCTTCGCGGTTCGTTAAAACATCAATATAGTTCGTAGGGCGCGTCAGCGATCGGGTCAATTTGGATTTAATCGATCGAACTTAAACTGACGCACCCTACAACTACAAATTGATTTAATACTGCTGTTGAACAACAGGATCGCTCGCAGGTTCCGGGGGTGCAATCTGCTTCGGCTTCAATTGTCTGACAACTTCGTCAAACGGCAAAATTCGGACTTGATTGTTAAAGACATTTACTTGATAAACTCTGCGGTAGCTCAGGTCAAATCCTGTCAGCCAGCCGCTTTTCTGATGATAAGCACCCGTGTCAATATCCAACCACCCTTCGCCCCTGACTAATTCGCCTGGCCTGACACCCTCAAAGGTAAAGGTGATCGTGTGACCGGTGATAATTAATTTATTGGGAAAATAGGGTTTCGACATAGTGTGAAATTCTCTGCGAATCCAACAGAGTTGTTCGATCGACTGCTTCTCAATTGGCATATGGGGGTCAACGCCGGCGTGAACCAGCCAGATGTCCCCTAAGTCCAGGTGCGTGGGGAGCGATCGCAGCCACTCTAAGTGTTTGTACGGCATCATCCCTGTATCTCTGTAGCTCGCTACTGTCGCATCGCCGCCGCTGTACAGCCAAGATTGCCACGCTCGCATATCCATCGGCACCCCCGACAAAGCCTCCAGCATCAGTTGTTCGTGGTTGCCCAACAGAGTTTGGTAGGGGCTTTGCTGGACAAAATCTAATACCTGAGCGCTTTTGGGGCCGCGATCGATTAAATCTCCCAAAAAATAGACGCGATCGTCCGAGCCGGGGGCAAGTGCCTCTAGCAGGGTCATTAAGCCGTCGTAATGCCCGTGTACGTCCCCGATAACAATGCGCCGGTGCTCCATTGTGTTTATCCGCTTCCCTGAATCAAAAGCCAAATCTCTAGCTTATAGCATCTGATTTTGCTGCTATTTGCCTCCCCTCTTTTACGGTGGAGGGGTGTCACCCATTATACTGCTTTGTATAAATGTCGTGTAAAGATCGCCAGTATCTGTTTGCGTAGCTAGTGAGAGAAATACAGGCAAGCTGTTAGTTGTGCTTCTGCAACTGCTGTTACTGAGCCAAAGCTTTGAGTTATTGCAGGCTGTAGGGTGCGTCAGCGATTAGCCGATGGATTAAGTCGAAAATAATCCTAGCTGACGCACCCTACAATACGATCGAGCTTTAACTGCTGTCACTGAGTCAAAGCTTTGAGGAATGTCTGGAGCTCTGCCAAAAAACCTTTCTTTTTTACAGGTTTTGCAGGTGTGGTGGAGTCAGGATCGGCGCTTGGGAGATAAGCGGCTAAAATCCGCTCTAAATCGTCTCCGACAGGTTTTTGGGCGGTTTCAGAAATTAGTTCGTATTGGTCGTTTGTTTCCAGCCAGACTTGCCAGGATTGGGGGTAGCAGCGAAATAAAGCCGCAGTGTCTAGGGGTCTGATGTAGTAGCAGGATTCGATTTTGCTGAGGAATCGATCGCGCAGTTGGCGGCCCGCATAGCCTATACCTATGGTGGCAACATCTTCGAGGCGCGGATTGAGTAAAATAACTGGGCGACCGGCCGCAGCTATGTAGAGTTTTTCGACTTGGGCCACTTCTACAGCCGCCGGGTTCACCAGCAGGAACAGTTCGTCTTCCGGCGCTATTTTCTCTTCAACAGCCGTGCGGCTGCTGCCCAAATCAGTGACTTTAAACGATGTTTCTCCCCAGTCGCGGCGCGCGAGGGCGGCAGCACCGGTGTCGGGAAAAAAGACTTTGACTCCGGGGTAGATTTCCTCAAATTCTGGGAGGAATTGTAGGGTGATAGACTGTGCTTGCAGGGGGATTTCTGGAAATACTAATTCGACTTGCAGTAGAGTTTTGCCGTCCGAGAGGGCGGCGGCGGTTGCAATGCGGGATTGGGCGATCGCCTCGTTGAGATCCTTGGGCAGTTCTGTCATTAATCTTATTATTTTTGCTCGACTTTTCTCACTCCTATTTTACCGCATTAAGCAACAAAAGCTAACACCGACGCAGGCGAGCCAGAACCTCCCAAAAGGCGCAATATTCCGATAACTAAAGTGATTTCAGCGGTAGGTAAAAAGTCAAGATTAGTCAGATTTTCCAGGACTATTAGCTGCTTTTCCAATACCAGTTTATTAACGGCAAAACTTTCATCTCGCCCGGTATCTACTCCGTGAGTGTCGGTTCCCACTCCGGCGATCGAGCGTTCTTCTAGCAAAAATTTAGTGGCTGCTGTGCCAAACCCGGGAAAGTGGCAAATTCCGCGATCGTCTCGGTTGAAAAATGCTCGCTCGTCATCCCATTTTTCTTGCCAGCCAGTATACAACAAAATTACATTTCCCGGTTCTATAAGTTTGTGCTGCCGTTCCCAAGTCAATATATCATCAATTGTTAAAGTGTAGTCGGGATTGGCAAGACTTTGCTCTCGGATGTCGATCGCAATTGCAGGGGAAACTAGCGACTGCGGCGAATAACTATCAATGCTGGCGCCTCCTGCATAAAAGCTGTTGGGTGCGCTGATGTGAGTGCCGCTGTGTTCTCCCATTGATAATTTTCGCAGGAAATAGCCGTGTTTTTCTATTTGAGATACTGTTTCAAATTCTGTCGCTGGATCGCCCGGCCATATAGGAATATTTGGGTGGATTGAATGGCTTAAGTCTACAATTTTGCTGTAGGCGATACTTTTTAAGTTATTTGAGTTAAAGTTGTTGGTCATTAGGTTAAATATATCTATTATTTATTAAACAGAGTTGATTTTTTGAGTTTCTGCTATCTCAATCTAAAATCTAAAATCTAAAATCTAAAATTCGCTTAGTCGATCGAGCGTTGCTGCCATTACATCCTTTGTTTGCCCGGAAACAGTATACACCAAAGCTTCTCGATAAACTCTCCCGGCCGGGTGCACAATACCGTTAGCAGCACCGCTAGAAACTGCAACCGCAGCGTGCCCGCAGCGCACCGCTAAATCAATGGCTTGAGCTCGCAGCGCTAATTGTTCTGCTTTCGAGCTATGTTGAGATTGTTGGAAATTCTCTTTTAGCCGATCGAGCTTTTGCTCTAGTTTTTGATAAGCTGCCGCTATAAAAGGTAAATTTTTAGCAGCCACCGCTGCTGCAATTACATCCAATCCCGCTCGAATACAGCCAAAAGTACCCGGAACAGAATTCAGTATATTTTTGCTGTCGTTTTCCGAAATCCACCCGACAGGTTTAACCGAAATTATTTCCGATTCGTGCAGCCACCAATTATCGAGAGTTACTGTCACAGTATTAGTCGAGTTCATGGCGATTAATTGCATGATGTCGCTGAATGTTATTTTACCATTTTCGCGTTCAATATTAACAAAAGGTAGCAAACCGAAAACAGCGCGCTCGTCAGGAAGTACCGCAGCTACAATAAACTTTTGAAACAATCCAAAACCTGTTATCCAAGGAACTTTTCCTGACAATAAGTAGCCATCTTTTGCGGGAGTTGCGGTGACGGCCGGATTGCCCGATCGCCTCAAATGCGAAAACCCAACACCCAAGCGTAACTCTTTTTGGGCGATCGCCGGCAAGTATCTGCTTTTTAGCATTTCATTGTCACTGTTTGCAAGCATGGCAGTTGCGCTGTGGTGCTGAGTTTGCAGGAAAGACAAAGCGCCGGAATATCGAGCCGTCAATTCCTGATATTGGTAAAAAATCTCCGGTGCAATTTCAGCCCCGCCCCATTTTTGGGGAACTCGCAATGCTAAGAGCGATCGCTCTTCCAATCCAGCAACTGCTGTTTTCAGTGCTTCCGAGTCGCTGTCGATAATTTCCGCCTGGGGTGCAACCCACTTTTGCAGGTAATTTTCTGTGCTGTTGAGAATATCTTGAAAATCCATTTTTTATAATTATTTTATAGCAGAGGTAGGGACACGGCACTGCCGTGTCCCTACTTATTTCCTCACATTGTGCACCCTTATCAAGAACAGGCAAGATGCCTGTTCCACAACAAATAAATTCTATCTATTGTGGAACGGGCATCTTGCGCGTTCATAAAAGGCTTGTTGAGAATGCAACAATTAACTTTTTACCAGACTTTCCAAGGAGCCTTCCCTTCATCCCAAAGTTCGTTTAAATACTTGTATTCTCGATAAGTATCCATCGCAAAGAAGAAGCCCTCATGACGGTAAGCCATCAACTGTCCCTCTGCGGCCAAACGCTGCATCGGCTCTTGTTCTAAAATACAATCATCTCCCCCCAAATACTCAAATACCCGGCGGTTAAATATCATATATCCAACACTAATCCAGCCGTCGATTTGAGGTTTCTCAGAAAATTGTACTACCCGGCTATCGCTGTCTACATCCAAAATTCCAAAGCGAGAGATTGGGCGAAATGTAGTGACTGTTGCCAGCTTACCGTGAGACTTGTGAAAATCGACTAAGGCGTCAATATTGACATCAGCTACTCCATCACCGTATGTCACCATAAAATTATCGCGATCGATATATTTTTCGATCCGTTTTACCCGCCCTCCCGTCAGGCTTGCCGCGCCAGTTTCAGCCAGGGTAACATTAAAATCTTGTTCGAGATGTTCCTCGTGATAAGTGATGGTATTTTTGCGGCCTAAACAGATAGTAAAGTCATTGTTCATGGCTTCATAATTGAGGAAATATTCTTTAATCATGTTGCCGCGATAGCCCAAGCACACAATAAAGTTTTGGAAACCGTAGTGGGCATAGATTTTCATGATGTGCCAAATAATCGGATGCCCCCCCACATCAACTAAGGGTTTGGGGCGAAATTCTGTTTCTTCTCTGAGACGAGTACCGAGACCGCCGGCTAGGATAACTACTTGCATTTTTTCACAGTTTTAAAGATGATAAATTAATTTATCATCAATCATTAGTGATTATTTCAAAGAATTATTAATATTTTCTCATAATCAGTAAAGCTTTGTAAACTACAAAAATCACGAACTATTATAAATAATCGTAGGGTGTTCGGTGCGCACCGTATATTTGAATGCTGCGCGCAATTTATAACTTACGAATGGTAGATTCTAAAATAGACAAAAAAACAGCAATCATTTATACTAAATCTAAGAAAGAGATTCAACAGCAATGAAAAATCAACTCGATCGCCTAAAAAACTTTTTAGGTATCCTCTGTGCGATCGCCTCAATAATTATATTATTCCAATCGGCAATCCCTGGTGTTTACGCCACGGTTGTTGCACCGGAAATCTCAACCATACCACAAACCACCGTAGCTTTTGTGCCCAACATACCGGGCGGCGGATTAGACTTTCACGAAGCAGCAGGAGGGCACACTTTAGAGAGACACGTTGGCAAAACAGAAGCACAACTAGCACAGCGACTCGCAAGCGAAACGAGAATTTCTGCCGCATCTTCTTTTAGTGACCGTTCGGTCGCCGAAGCGGCTATTGGGGAAGCAATGAACAGAAATCAAAATGCGATCGACTCCTGGGTGAAAAGTCGAGGTAATCGTTATACGATCGACTACAACGCCAACAGAATAATTGGCATTACTATGCGTCGCCGCGCATCCAAAGCAACTTCAGCATCTCGCCTGAAAATCGTCCTCCAGCGCAGCACCAAATTACCTCCCGGATACTTTATTCTCACAGCCTATCCCGAATGATAAATCAATTTCCTCATTTAACCCAATTTTTCAGTTCCTACTTTCACCAAGACTGGCCGCTAGAAGCTGACATTCCCAGCGATGTAGTGAACAACTACCGCAGCAGCGAACCGCGCGCAAGTGTTGAAGCTGCATCGCAAGAACTCGACAAACTGCTAAAAATGCCGATCGCCCCAGCCGATTTAGAAACATTCATCCTCGATGAATTAGGGTGTTACTACGACCCAAATTCAGAAAATCAAACCGTCAGAGAATGGTTGGAAGCCGTGCAAAAATCTTTGAAAAATCCCAGCTAAATTCTATATATTTGTAAGAACACGGCTATATATTTGTAAGGACACGGCAGTGCCGTGTCCCTACAATTAATCGCGGTAGGGACACGGCACTGCCGCGTCCTCTATATAATTCCGGTGCAACCAGAAACTATATCACTTGCTAACAGTCAATAAGTAGCCTTCGTGGACGTTGAAATTAGGGATAACATAAGCCAAGCTGCCGCTACCCACCGACAAGTTTTCTTCTTTAACCGTGACCAGCTTCTGCACCGATCCTTCTTGATTGTTGGGAATTTTTTCTAACTTTAGAGTGACTTTCTGACCTTTTTGAATACCTAGCTGCTCCAAATTTCCGAGGTTTAATGTTACCGTTGTTGCTAAGGAATAATTGCGGTCGAAATAACCTAAAAGTATTTGTGCTTTACCTTCTGGATTTGACTTGCTGGCTAAAGCGACAAGGCGATCGTTATCTGACCGACTCAGCACCCGCGAATTAACTCCGTCGGCATAAGCTTTGTAAGTCCACCAAGCTGCTCTCGGCTCAAAAGTATTAGGCGTGACCATCCCAGTCAGCGTATTGTTGAAGCAATTGCTAACTTTTCTAGCTCCTGCTGTATTCCAACAAGCTCTGCAAGCACCGTCGGCTTTTGCGTATTCCAACTGATAGAAATAACCTAAAATTTCTCCCGGCTGATACTGCGCTAATTCTCCGACAATCTCGTTGACGTAAATTTTTTGCAACTTCAGTTCTTTGTAAGAAGGACTTTGCTGAAAATTGCGTTTAGCATCAATGACATGATCGTCCACAAATAAAATCTTGCTATCGTTGAGTTCGTGCCAAGCTAAAAAATTTACTTCCAGTTTGTTCGCTTTGCAGTAATCCAAAAAGTCAGCGAGATATTCTTTGTTGTAAGTGCTGATACTCGGCCCGCCAATCATAGCTGACGGCCCCAATTCTTCCCGCAAAATTTTGTAAGCCCTTTTGTAAGTTTCAAAGAATTGTTCTTGGCTTCCCTTCCAAAACGGATTTTTTAAATCTGGTTCGTTCCAGATATCCCAAATAATTTTCTTGCCTTTATTTTGCTGGGCTAACTGTCGGATGAAGGCTTCCCACGCGGGGTAATTTTGATAGGGCCAGCCTTTGGGATTGGTACCGTAGCCCCACAAGTCGCTGACTACCAGTTGAAACTCAGCTCCGTTGGCGATGACGCGATCGTAAATATCGAGTCTCCCGACCCGCCAAAGTTTCGGCTGCAAGGGTTTGATTGAGTTATCCGGGGGCTGGCTGGGGTCTATTCCGTGCAGCATACCGCTCATGGAAATTGTTCCGGTGGCTGGTACTCCAAAATCTACTGTTACGTTCGATCGCAGTTGGGCAACAGTTGGTTGCTGCCCCAAATATGTTATTAACAGGACAGTTACCGCCGCTAAGCAAATTGGCAGCAGTTTATTAATAGGTTTGAACTTGAAAGTGAATTGCATATTGTATGGGGTGAGTTTTTAACTAAAACTGTTAGGGTATTTAGAAACTTAGAAGGGCGGATACGGGGGCTTCGACGTGAAAGTTGGGCGAACCGCACCGCCCTTACATAAATCGGATATATCGGTGTTATTCTTGTGATGTTAAGAATGCCATTCCGATGCAAAATGGCATTCTGTCATCCAAAGTCCTAACCGACAGACAAGGCAACTTCAAAACCCTGTATTGATTCTATCAATTGTTGCCACGCTTCGGAATGAATTAGCGAGTAAGTATCGAGTTTAACGCCTTTTTGTGAAGAGAACACAGCAAAACTTGCGATCCAGCTCAAGATGGTTTCGGTTGTCAACAGTGGCGTACATTTCCAAGATGACTGCAAATTCTCAACCATCCCAGACACATCCCCGCGCTCGCAAGCTTCCCATGCCTTCCATACTAAATAGTAGTAATTGAGCATACTGTCAACTTGCTGGATCTGCTTTTGGACTTTGGGGGCGATAGATGATTTTTCTTGTTGATTGCTGCTAGCGGATAAGGCTTGTTCGATAACCTCTGCGTATTCCAAAAGCATCCGTTCTTCTTTGAATAATTCTTCAGCCCGCAGTTTGCAAGCTTGTCCTGCCAGCCTCCGCAATTCGGGATTTTCCGCCCATAGTTCTACCGTTGTAGCTAAGTCTTGTGCTGTTTTTTGCTGGTCAATTTTAGGATCGGCTATCAACTTTCCAGTATCTCCCAACTCTTCGGGAATGCCGCTGACTGCTGTGGCAATTACTGGCAATCCTTTCGCCATTGCTTCCATCACTGCTAGTGGCATTCCCTCTGCTTCGGAAGATAAAATAAAGATGTCGCTGGCGTCTAACCAATCGGCAATATCCCATCGCTGACCTAGGAATTTAACCTGTTCGGTGACTCCTAATTGGCTCGCAGTTGCTCTCAATTCAGACTCCATATCGTCGTGAGTGGTAGAACCGGGGCCGGCCCACACAAAGTATAGCTGCGGCCAAACTGGACGATTTTTCAGTTGGGCGATCGCCTGCAATTGATACTGATATCCTTTAATTGGAGTCAGTCTCGCCGCCGTGAAACAAACGACAGCTTCTTCGGGGATTCCTTGTTCTTGGCGCAGGCGTTGGCGGGTTGAAAGATTTGGGGGTTCAAAATAACTGTTCGGCCTGCCATAATAAATAACTTTGCCCCGTTTTAGAGGCACTTTAAAAATTCGTTTGAACAAGTTGAAATTTTCCTGTGAAACTGCTACTACTGCTTTGGCTAAATCGTACTGATAGGAGACTGCATCAAAATAGGGAATTTGATCGCCCCGATCGAAAGTTTCATAATTGCGGCCAATATAACCGAGAGTAACTATGTACGGTATGTTCTGCTGAATAGCAACTTGTTTTGCCGCAAAATTTGCCATCGGTGAGCCGTCACTAAATACAATTAAATTCGGTTGAGCCTGCGCGTAAATTTTTTCAGCATCCCCTAAATTGTAAGTAACTCGCAAAAACTCTTTGATCGTGTCAAACTCCAGCCAAATATGTTCTATACCTAACTGTTTTTGTTCGACAATTAAAGGGTTAGAAGCTTTAGTTTGAACGCTAATAACTTGGTACCCGTCGGCTACTAATTTACACATCAGCGAGTGATTGAACTGAGCTAAACCTCCCACTCCGTGGTCTTCTGCGTACAGGAGAACGCGGGGTTTTTGCGGTTTGCCAATCGAAGTATGTGCAGGTTGTTGAAATTGATAAGAATTATTAACGGCTAATACTACGATCTCTTGCCATTCTTTTAAATTAGTTAAGGCATAAACATCAAAGATGTCTCCATTTTTTTCCGAATAATAACTAAAATTTTCCAACCATTTAAAAACAGTTTCCGTACCTCTAAAAAGAGTATAATGAAGAGATTTTTCCAAACACTCGACCATCTCTGCCAAACATCCATCGCGGTACATCCGCCACGCTATCCATACTAAACACTTGTAACGTTCCGCGCGTTTCAAGTCGCGGATGTGCTGAGGTAAGTCTAGCCGCGCAAAAAATTGCTCCATCACAATTTCCATATTTTTCATTACTTTGGAGCCGCCGGATATGAAATTGCTGTCGTGCTGGCGGTAGCAGGTTAATATCTCTTCTAACCAAACAGACTTGCCGCCTTTTAAAGCTAAACGCAAGACAAAATCTAAATCTTCAAGTGGTGCAAAACGAGGTTCAAAACCCCCCAAGCGTTCCCACCACTCTCGCCGCAGCATCATGGCGCTGGGACGCACTGATTTGTTCAAAACTAAGGTTTCTAAATCTAATGTGGGTGCTTCTTCCCAAGGCATTACTCCATAGATGCTTTCGTCCTTTTTATCAACTATAAGCCAACCTGTTTGCACCAAATCTAATCTGGGGTCAGCGTCAAAGCGAGCAATTTGTTTTTCTAGTTTTTCGGGTAGGAAGAAGTCGGCGCTGTCGAGAAAAGCTAAAAATTCGCCTTTGGCTAGTTCGCAGCCGCGATTCCGAGCTATTGCTGAGCCTTGATTTTCTTGATAAACGTACTGAATTACATCGCAGTAAGGCTCTAAAAATTGGCGAGTGTTGTCGGTAGAGCCGTCATCTACGACAATAATTTCCCAGTCTGGGTAAGTTTGGTCGATCGCACTTTCTACGGCTCTAACAATGTAGCGTTCGCAGTTGTATGTCGGGATAATTACGCTGACTCGTACTGCTTTTTTGGGAAGTATGTTAGACATTAACTGTTGCCATTCTGGTAAGTTTCTTAAAGATTGCATACTTAGGGGAAATCCGTAAGCTTTAGCAATAGCACCCAGACGATTTATCCAATCTATTACGGTTTTTATAGCAGAGTAAGGAGTATAAGGGAAAGATTTTTGGTAATACTCAACCGCTGCCACCGGATGACCAGTATAGTACAAGTGCCATGCCATCCATGTCAGTGCTTCGTAGAAAGCAGGATTTTCTAACTCGCGGATGTGCTGTGGCAAATCGGGTTGGCTGAATAAATTCTGTTTTAATTTAATAAACAGATTTGCTTGTTTGAGAGATTTTTGAATTGACACATTTTTGTCATGCTGGCGATAACAGACTGTGATTTGTGGTAGCCAAGAAGCTTCGCAGCCTAATAGAGCTAAACGTAATAGTAAATCCGCATCATCTACGGAATCAAACTCCGAGTTAAATCCCCCTACAAGTTCTAACCACTTTCGTGAAAACATCATCGCGCTGGGAAGTACGGGCATCTGTACTATCCATGCTTCCAAGTCTAATTTGGGTAAATATTCCCAACATTTGATATCAGAAATTGTCTCTCCTTGCTCGTTAACTAAACGCCAGCCGCTATTGACAATTCCTAATGAATCTGAGGAGCGAAACAGCGCTACTTGTGCTGCTAACTTATCTGGCAAAAAGAAGTCATCTTGATCTAAAAAAGCAATTAATTCACCTTGGGATTCCTGAATTCCTCGGTTGCGAGCGGCTGCTACTCCTTGATTTTCTTGATAAAAGTAGCGAATTCTGTCCGTATAAGGCTGCAATACTTGATGGGTGCGATCGCTAGAACCGTCGTCTACAACGATAATCTCCCAGTTTGTATAGGTTTGACTCAAGACGCTTTCTACAGCTTGTGCGATGTAGCGATCGCCATTATATACAGGTATAATTACGCTGACTTGCGGTATCGAATTTGCCATTGACATGAGTTTGCTAGATGATAACGAAGGGTTGGGGAACCTAACACGGATTTAAACGCGGATACACAGATTTTTAATCGCTGTTGGGCTAGTAAAATACAATTTTACTGATATTTACAGCTCTAATGCTGACATCAACCTAAATTGAAATTTTCAATTGGGTGTTTTTAGGATAGACAAAATACAGGTTCAAAACCCTGTATGCCCTCGACTAATTGTTTCCATTCTGCTGAGTTAGTCAGAGAATATGTATCCAATCGATGCCCTTTTAATGACGAAAAATTTCCAAAACATTCTACCCAGTTCAGCAGCGTTTCTGTACTCAAAAAAGGCGTACAATTTAAAGATTCTTGAAGCCACTGCTGCATCCCGATGAGATCTTCTTGGCAGTAAGCGTGCCACGCTTTCCACACTAAAAAGTTGTAGCGCACCCGGCTTTCTACCTTCGCCATCCACCCCTGCACCTGTTGTTGAGTAACAAATTGATCTGTTTCGAGATCGTCGCAAAGTAAAGCTTTTTCGATCGCCTCAACAGACTGTGCGAGCATCCGCTCCTCTTTGAACATTTTCTCGGCTCGCTGCTTGCAAGCTTTGCCGATTTGGCTGCGCAATTCTGGATTCATCGCCCAAGCTTCTACAGTTTCCGCCAATTCCCTCGCTGTTCCCTCCGGATCGGTATTCGGATCGGGCAACAACTTCCCAGTATCGCCGAGCCCTTCTGGAATGCCGCCCGCTGCCGAAGCAACTACGGGCAATCCTTTAGCCATCGCTTCCATGACTGAAAAAGAAGGTGCTGCATCGCCGAGAGATGTCAAAATGAATATGTCGCTAGCATCCAGTAAATCTAAGATATCCCAGCGCTGTCCGATCAATTTCACGCGATCGCTCACTCCTAACTCTCTAATAGCTTTCCTCAATTCTCTTTCTACATCGCAATAGCTTCCCTCACCATTCCCTGCCCATACAAAATACAGTTTAGACCACACCGGAGATTGTTTCAACTGCTTGATTGCTTCGATCTGATATTGATGCCCTTTAACCGGTGCCAATCGAGCAGATGTGAAACAGACAATGGCATCTTCAGGAATTTCTAACTCTTGCCGCAGGCGTTGGCGAGCCGAAGCATTAGGAGGTGCAAAATATTCAGGAGAGCGCCCCAAGTAAATCACTTGCCCCTTATCTTTGGGTAAATCAAAGTCATCGCACAATAAATTCAAATGTTCTTGTGCGCCAACAATCACCGCTCTAGCTTGCAGGCACTGATACAGCACTCCCTCTCGATAAGGCACTACATCCCCGTAGGCAAAATTTGCGTGAGCTGGCATAACTAACCCGATTACCATCATGTATGGTATTCCCATCTGAATAACTACCTGTTTAGCTGCAAAATTGGAATAGGGCCAGCCATCGCTAAAAATAATCAGATCGGGTTTATTAGTAGAAAAAATCTCTTGTGCATCCTCAGTATTTCTTAACACCCGCGCTAAATCTCTATGGCTGCTAAAATCCAGCCACAAGTGCTCTATACCTAACTCTCGTTCTCGTTCAACCAAGGGGCTAGAATGTTTAGTTTGCACGCAAGTGACTTGATAGCCCAACAAGGCTAACTGACAGAGAATGGCATGGTTGTACTGCGCTAATCCTCCCACGCCCGGATCGTCGGCGTTGTAGAGTAAAATGTGCGATTTCCTACGGGATAGCTTCGCTTCACGTGCTTTGGGAGGTGTGAAAATAGCACTTTCTTGGGATTGGGGCTGATGGGTCATAACCATCAAAATTATATCTTGCCATTCCCCTAACTGACTAAGCGAATAAGCATCAAAATTGTCACCGTATTCTTCAGAAACGCTCTGAAAAGTTTGCAGCCAATTTAACACTGTTTCTGTGGGCGAAAAAGGGGTATATTGCAATGATTTTTCCAAACATTCCGCCATCTCTGCTAGATGACCGCCGCGATACATCCGCCATGCCATCCACACCAAGCATTGATAGCGTTCCTGGTTTTTTAACTGGCGGATTGACTGAGGCACATCAGGTCTAGCAAAGAATTTTTCCATCAGAATTTCGGTATTCTTCATTAGCGGAAAACCGCTTGACATCAGATTGGTATCGTGCTGTTTGTAACAGGTAAGTACCTCTTCTAACCAAACTGCTTTGCACCCCTTTAAAGCTAAACGCAAGGCAAAGTCTAAATCTTCGGTCGGCGGAAGCTGAGAATCGAAACCTCCCAATTTTTCCCACCACTTTCGGCGCAGCATCATCGCACTCGGCCGCACGCATTTATATATAATAAAGCTTTTTAAATCTAATTTTTGTGATTGCTGCCAAGGCTTGACAGCAGAAATCTCTCGCCCGGTTTCATCGACCATGAACCAACCTGTTTGCACCATATCTAATGCCGGATCGACCTCAAAGCAAGCTAGTTGTTTCTCTAGCTTTTCTGGTAGGAAATAGTCATCAGCATCTAAAAAAGCTAAAAACTCCCCTTTGGCTAGCTGGCAAGCACGATTGCGAGCTATTGCTGCTCCTTGATTTTCCTGATAAATGTAGCGAATTCTGTCAATATAAGGCTGCAATACTTGATGCGTCTCGTCTTGAGAACCGTCGTTTACAACGATAATTTCCAAATTAGTAAAAGTTTGACCCAGCGCGCTTTCCACCGCTTGCACGATGTAGCGATCGCTATTATATGCAGGTATAATTACGCTGATTAGCGGTGTTCGATTGAATGTTGACATTATTGAGCTCGCTGTTAACCTTACTGTCTAGTTTATATTAATGTCGCTGACATTTAGCACTATTTGCCGTTCGGCAGATGTATTTACTTGAATTTGAACTTTGACAAGTTGTACCATACAATCATACATGGAATTATTACTCAACAGGAACGTAAGAAGTGAATTCAGAAACAGCAGCGGTTGATTTTCAACAACAGGCAGAAATATATTTAGCTTTAGGGAAGTTGGATGAGGCGATCGCACTTTGCCAGCAAGTTTTGGCATCTCACCCCAATTCCGCCGAGACTTGCAAGACCTTGGGGAAGGCGCTGCAAGCTCAGGGTAAACTAGAAGACGCAAGGTATTGGTATAAAGTTGCGATCGCCTTGCAACCTGATTTTGCCGAAGTTTTTGCTAACCTCGGCACTCTCTGCGCTACATTGGAACAGTGGCAAGAGGCGATCGTCTGTTACCAAAAAGCCATCTCCCTCCAACCGGACTTTGCAGGATTTTACCGAAATTTGAGCCGGATATTTACTAAAGTCGGTCAAGCTGAAGAAGCAGCAGACTGTTGGTATCAAGCACTCATGGTCGAACCGATAGAAATAGCCGAAGAATACCTCGATTTAGGCAATACTTTATTGGCGCAAAACAAGCCAGAAAAAGCGCGCACTTGTTATCACCGCACGATTTATTTAAACCCGAGTTTTTGCGAAGCTTACTGCCAATTAGCCGAAGCTGCTAGCGAGCTAAAAGAGTGGGACGAAGCGATTATTCATTACCGCAAAGCTATTCAACTCCAGCCGGATATTTCGGAGTTTCATTACAAATTAGGCAATGTTTTGCAAGCCAAGGAACTCTGGCGCGAAGCGGAGGCTGCCTACCGGGAAAGTATTGAGTTAAATCCCAATTCTTTTTGGTCTTACTACAATTTAGGTAGTGTGCTGCTCAAGTTAACCCAATGGCAAGAAGCCATCGTTGCGTACCGCACGGCTGTTGAAATTAACCCGGATTTTTCTTGGTCTTACTACAGCATCGGGGAAGCTTGCGGTCAATTAAAAAAATGGTCGGAATCCGCCGCTGCTTACCAGCAAGCAATTGACTTAGACCCTAATTCTTCGGGAGCATTCCATAAGTTGGGAGATGCTTTTTTTCAATTACAAAAATGGTCGGAAGCTGCGGTGGCATACCAAAGGGCGATCGCACTCGATTCAGATTTCTTTTGGTCTCATTATAATTTAGCTTTAACTTTAGTTAAACTTCAGGATTGGTTGCCAGCAATCAGCGCCTACCAGCGGGCGATCGAACTCAATCCAAACTTTTCTTGGACTTACCACAATTTAGGAGAAGCGCTGTTAAAAACCCAGCAGTGGAAAGCAGCGTCTGTCGCCTACAAGCGCGCGATTGAACTAAACCCCAATCTTTCTTGGTCTTATTACAATTTAGGCGAGGCTTTGACTGAGCTGCACGAGTGGAACGAGGCTGTCTCCGCTTACCTTTGTGCGCTACAAATCGAGCCGGAGTTCCCCAGAATTTACACCAAGTTAGGCGATGCTCTCATCAAAAGAACTCCGGCAGATTTAGACGCAGCAAGCAGCTACTATCACCACGAATTGCAACCGCTGCACGCTCCTGAATTTTACTGCGAAATAGCCCAAAAGTTTGCCGAGAGCGATCGGCTTGACGCAGCGACAGTTTTGTACTTGATGGCCTTAGAAATTCGGCCAGAAGATCCCGCAATATCTGGTAAATTAGCGGAAGTTTTAGATATAAAGCATCAAAGTGGCGATCGCAGTCTATTATTAGAGTTAGAGGCTAATGATATTCGCGATCGCTACATTGCCCGAGTCGCCAAAGGCAAGACTTTTGCAGAAGTCGGCGGCTTGTGGGGAACTGTCAACGAAAAAGTATCTGTAGCTAGCAAATACGGTGCAGTTTCTCTGACAATGATTGATGCCATGCCGGCATCCATCCACTGGTGGCAAGATTTTCACGATCGGATGACAAGTTTAAATATTGTTAATTATAATTGTATCAATCGAGATATAACTCAGATTCAACTTGCAGAAATTGGCGAGCCTTACGATGTAGTTCACTGTGCAGGAGTTTTGTACCATCACCCTCATCCTTTGCAACTTTTAACGAGTTTGCATCAAATAACAGGGGAGTATTTAATCTTAACTTCAGCTATTACTCAAGAAATTATAGAAAACGAGCGGGGACGCTACGAAATTCCAGCTTCCGGAGTAATATTCATTCCCGCTGTAGGCGAAGCAGAACGAGCTATCTTAACAGCTTACTGGCAGCAGCACACCGACGGTGCACCCATTTTAGGATTAATTCAGAAAGCAGTTTTTGATATCAACGACTTTGGCCCGTGGTGGTGGCTGCCTACAGCTTCTGCTTTAGAATCTATGTGCAAAGTCGCGGGATTTAAGGTTTTAGATAAAGGATGGACTTGGAACAATAATGCTCTGACTCTGCTGCTGGGGATTTGAGGATTGGTAAACAAACAATAACAAGACTTGCTTGTGAACAAACGGCTAAACACCCGATTTATGAGCCGATTACTCGTTTTGTTTCCCCAATATTCTTACTATCAACCGGGTGTTTTCCGTAAGTCCTAAATAACATAGCTGCAAACATATTTTGTGAATAAAACAGGATCAGGGAAATAATCAATGAAGAATCAGCAACCAAGGACGCCGTTAGGAAACATTTTAGTAGTAGACGATACAGCAGAAAACCTGCGTCTGTTGTCTACGATGTTGAATCAGAGAGGGTACACCCCCCGCTGCGTGATTAACGGAAAAATGGCTCTGAGAGCCTGCAATTCTAATCCACCAGATTTGATTTTGCTCGACATAATGATGCCGGAAATGAACGGCTACGAAGTCTGTCAGCACTTGAAATTAGAACCGAAAACTCGCGAAATTCCGGTAATTTTTATCAGCGCTAAAGATGAAGTATTTGACAAAGTAAACGCATTTGCTGTGGGAGCTGTTGACTATATCAGCAAGCCATTTCAGTTTGAAGAAGTGCTCGCCCGCATCGAAAGTCACCTCAGCTTGCGGAATTTACAAAAGCAGCTAAAAGAACAAAATGTGCTGCTTCAAGAAGAAATCATTAGCCGCTTAGCTGTTGAAAAAACAATTCACGAAAAAAACCAAATCCTGCAACAAGAAATCAGAACCCGTCGCGCCGTTGAACAAACCCTGCAAGAGCAAAATTTGCTCCTCCAACAAGAGATATCGAACCGCCAGCACGCCGAATCGGCTCTCTTAAAATCTAACCAAGAATTGGCGCGTTCAAATGCCGAACTAGAACAATTTGCTTATGTGGCTTCTCACGACTTGCAAGCGCCTTTAGCAACCATTGCCAGTTACGCTCAACTTTTAGAAAAACGCTACAAAGACCAACTCGACAGCCAAGCTAGTAAGTTTATCGGCAATATCGTTCAGGGCTGCACGAGAATGCAAACTTTAATTGACGATTTGCTCGAATATTCGCGAGTTGGCCGGAGTCAGAAACCTTTTCAACTGACAAATTGCAATCACGCAGTCGAGCAAGCACTCGCAAACCTGCAAGGGGCGATCCGCGAGACTCAAGCAGTTGTAACCTACAATGAATTACCAGTGGTAATGGGGGATATTTCTCAGCTCGTACAGCTTTTTCAAAATTTAGTCAGCAATGCGATTAAATATCGCCACGATGCACCGCCTGTGGTTCATATTACGGCTTGCAAACAGGAGAAAGACTGGTTATTTTCTGTTTCAGATAATGGAATTGGGATTGCGACGCAGCATCAAGAACGCATCTTTCAAATTTTCCAGCGCTTGCACACTCAAAGAGAATATTCTGGGACAGGTATTGGTTTAGCCATTTGTCAAAAGATTGTGGAACGTCACGGCGGATATATTTGGGTGGACTCGGAACCGGATCGAGGTTCAACTTTTCACTTTACTATCGCTTAATCGAGACATCCTTTCTGCAAGAGGTAGAAGCTAGAAGGCAGCGGAAGCTGAATTAAATCCTATATTTAAAGGCAGAAGCTAGAAGGTAAAAGGTAAAATTTAATACTATTTTATGTTTTAGATTAAAGAATTCAATAATTGGGAATGATTGTGACTATCTGTGTTGGGATGTTACCTACAGGTGCATTATTTTTTTGTTGAATTGGTATAAATTGCAAGTGAGAATAAAAAATGTTTCGCGTTGACAGTCGAGTTAGTGCGTGATATAATTATAAGTATTAAACACAATTTTTGTAGCGCTCGCTCGCACCGCTATATGACCGCGGATGTATATGTAAGTCCAATTAAATAACTGCCCCAGAAATAAAAGGTAAAACCCAAGTTAATTTAAGATTTTTATTGATTAATAACTATTATGAAAGCAGTTTTTAACTTAGCTGTGCCTCCTGTCTGCTTGAAAGTTCTGTTAGTAGAAGACCACCCTCAGGAAGCTGAGCTTATTGAAGATTTGCTGTCGGAAATTGGAGGCGTGCAGCGTATACTACTGACGAAAGTAGAGCGCCTCAGCGAAGCGCAGCAGCGATTGAGTCAAGAAACTTTTGACATAATTTTATTAGACCTTTCACTGCCAGACAGTATCGGAATTGAGACGGTGGCTCGGGTACAAGAGTACGGGGTAAATGTGCCGATCGTAGTTCTGACCGCCCAAAACGACGAAGAGCTTGCCCTGCGGTTGATTTCGGTCGGGGTACAGGATTATTTAGTCAAAAGAAAAATTGACAGCGAACTGTTAATTCGATCGATCCGTTACGCCATAGAACGCCAGAACAGTCAAGATGCTTTGCGAAAGAGCGAAGAAAAATATCGATCGGTGGTGGAAAATTCCCTGATCGGAATTGCCATCATCGCTCCAATTATTGACCGCGAAATCCCTCAAAATTGCAACTGGATAGAAGTTAACGATGCGCTGTGCAATTTGCTGGGCTACGAGCGCGACGAACTCGTGCAAAAGAATTGGCTGGAGTTGACTCATCCAGAGGATTTAGATGCCAATTTGGAAAAAATTTCTCAGATGTTAGCAGGTACGATCGACGGTTACAGCTTAGACAAAAGGTGGCTCAAAAAAGACCGCGAAATAGTTCACACGCGAGTTTCCCTGCGCTGCATCCGCCGCCAGGACGGGTCGATCGACCGGATGATCGAAGTAGTGTTGGACGTGAGCGATCGCTACCGCTACGAAGCCAAACTGAAAGCGTCAGAAGAATTTTTAAACCACACCATAAATGCTACGCCAGACCCAATTTTTGTCAAAGACGAGCAACACCGCTGGATGATATTAAATGATGCTTTTTGTCAGTTGATCGGTAAATCGCGGCAAGAACTGATCGGCAAATCAGATTATGACTTTTTCCCAAAATCAGAAGCTGATGTTTTTTGGACAAAAGATGAAGAAGTATTGAGAACGGGGGTCTGCTTGGAAACTGAAGAAAAATTCACAGACACCGCCGGGAAAGAACACATCATCTCTACCAAAAAAAGCGTTTTTAAAATAGCAGACGGCAGTAAAGTAATAGTAGGGACAATTAGAGATATTACCGAAGAGAGACGGCAGCAAAGAGCCCTGAAACAAAGCGAAGCTCGATTTCAAAAATTGGTAGCTAATATGCCGGGAATAATTTATCAATTCCGAATCTCAGCAACTGGAGAAAGGTCTTTTCCCTACGTATCTTCAAGTAGTCGCCAAATCTACGGATTAGAGCCAGAAGTAATAGAGCAAAATGCAGAAATAATTTTCAGCGGAATTCATGCAGACGATATCTTAGATTTTGAAGCATCGATCGAAGTTTCAGCCGCTACCCTGGAACCTTGGCAGCAGCAGTGGCGGCATACCCTGCAATCGGGAAAAGTTAAGTGGCTGCAAGGAGCGGCGAGACCGGAAAGGCTCAATAATGAGGCAAAATCTGGGAGCGAAGGCGATATTCTCTGGGACGGTTTAGTGATGGATATCACTGAATTAAAGCAGGCACAAACAGAGCGCGATCGCTTTTTTACCATCTCCTTAGACTTGCTTTGCATTATCGGTTTCGATGGATATTTTAAACGATTAAACCCTGCTTGGTCAACGGTTTTAGGCTACAGTAGTGCTGAAATTTTGGCCAAGCCGATGATCGAATTTGTGCATCCAGACGATCGAAAAGCTACCGCAGCCGAAGGGGTAAAACTAATAGCCGGTACTTCCAGTATCTCTTTTGAAAACCGCTATCTTTGCAAAGATGGTTCTTACAAATGCCTGCTGTGGACGTCATCGCCATTTAGTGAAGAAGGTTTAATCTACTCAGTCGGTCACGACATTACCTATCGCAAACAAGCCGAGTCCAAACTCCAGCGACAAGCAGTAGCAATGGCCGCTGCTTATGACGGTATCGCCATTTTTAATCATAATAAAGAATGTATTTATTCAAACGACGCTTATCTAAAAATGTACGGCTTGGCTAGCACTAGCCAACTGTATGGGAAGAAATGGAAAATGCTCTACAGCAAAGCAGAAAATATATTTTTTGAACTACAAATAATGCCGATGCTCCTGCAAACAGGGTACTGCAATATAGAAGCGAGCGGTCAGCGCCCCGACGGTACTAAGTTCCCTCAAGAATTGTCGCTGACAATGCTTGCAGGCGGCGAGATAATTTCGATCGTCCGCGATATCACTAATAGAAAGCAGGTAGAATCAGCACTGCGAGCTAGCCAGCGCCGCTACCAAACTTTAGCAGAAGCATCGCCAGTTTGTATATTCCACACCGACCCCTCGGGAAATTGCCTTTATGTAAATCAGCGGTGGAGTGAAATCACGGGATTAAACGCAGAATTAGCAGCAGAAACTGGCTGGATGGATGCCATACATCCCGATGATACGGATCGGGTAAAAAATGAATGGTATCGAGCAATTATTGAGAAATTTCCTTTTAAATCCGAATACCGCTTTCAGCGTCCAGACGGTCGTGTAATCTGGGTTATCGGTCAGGCAATTGCCGAAATCGGAGACAAGCAGGAAATTAAAGGCTATATCGGCACGATTACTGATATTACCGATCGCAAACAAGCAGAATTAGATTTGCTGCGAGTTACTCAAGCCGTAGAAAGTACCAGCGACGCGATCGGCATTGCTGACTTGACAGGGCGATCGATCTACCACAATCAAGCCTTTGTTCAGCGGTACGGCTACACAGCAGAAGAACTACACACAGCAGGCGGAGCAACGGCACTTTACCCCCGAAGTCAAGTGCTGGTAGAAATGTTTAAAACAGTCCGTAAAGGCAAATCTTGGCAAGGCGAACTCCAAATCAAAACTAAAAGCAACGAAGTGGTAACGACTTTATTTCGTGCCGACTGCATTAAAGATGAAACTGGCAATTTAATCGGGCTAGTGGGAGTAATTACCGACATCACCGAACGCAAACAAGCTGAGATAGCGCTGCTGCACCAATTAAGGCGAGAACGGCTGGTAGTTGCCATGCTCGATAGCATTCGCTCCTCCCTCAATTTAGAAGAAGTCCTGACAAGTGCTGTCGAACAAGTGCGGCAATTTTTGCAAACAGACCGCACAGTTATTTACCGTTTTAATCCCGACTGGAGCGGCTATGTCGTTGTAGAATCCGTGGCAAAAGATAGAATTTCGCTGCTAAATTTTAACAATATTGATGGCTGTTTTAAAGAGAAATTTGTTGATATTTATCAGCAAGGCTGTATTAGATCTATGGAAGATATTTACCGGGAAAATTTGACGGAATGCCACATGAAATTTCTCGAAGGATTTGAAGTAAAAGCTAACTTAATAGTACCGATTTTAAAAGCACGAGAAAGCATTTCCCAGACCCAACCGACCGCAGAAAATCAGCTCTGGGGACTGCTGATCGCCCAGGATTGCAGCGGCCCCCGTCCCTGGGATGCCTCAGAAATAGAATCCCTCCGGCAATTGTGCGTCCAATTGGCGATCGCGATCCAGCAATCGACGCTATTTGAACAAGCACAAACCGAAATTGCCGATCGCAAACTTGCAGAATCGGCCCTCCAACAAGCCAAAGAAGCCGCAGAAAGCGCCAACCGCGCCAAAAGCGAATTTCTAGCCAACATGAGCCACGAACTTCGCACGCCTTTAAACGGCGTTTTAGGTTACGCTCAAATCTTGAAAACTGACAAAGACTTAAGCTCAGATCAGCAAGAAAGTCTCAGCAATATTCAACAGTGCGGTCAACATCTGCTGATGTTAATCGATGATGTTTTAGACCTTTCCAAAATCGAAGCTAGAAAAATGGAACTCTACCCGGAAGAGTTAAATTTTCAAAAATTCACGAAAAACATTGCCGATCTCTTTCAGATGCGGGCATCGCAAAAACAAATTTCCTTCAATTACGAACAAGTATCTCCCCTGCCTAGCTACGTTTGTGTAGATCAAAAAAGATTGCGCCAAATTCTCATAAATTTACTCAGCAATGCCGTTAAGTTTACTAACAGCGGCGGTGTGACTTTTAAAGTCGGCTATGTCGGCACAGGAGCCTGGAGTCGAGGGCAAGGCGAAAATTATGAATTATCGATTTTGAGTGCGGAACTGAAAGAAAATTATATGCGCTTCGCCCACAATGCGATCGCAGCCAAACACGCTTTAAAAATCCGCTTTCAAGTCGAGGATACCGGCACAGGAATAGACAGAAGCAAGTTAGAAGAAATATTTTTGCCCTTCCACCAAGTAGGAGGCAATACCTTTGTTGAAGGTACGGGTCTCGGACTCTCGATCAGCCAGAAATTAGCGAAACTAATGGGTACCGAAATTCGCGTCAACAGCACTTTGGGAAAAGGCAGCACTTTTTGGTTAGATGTAGAATTGCCCGCAGCCAAACGGTACTTAGAGGTGTCTCCTTTGAGGGAAAAACGCTGGGTAGTCGGTTTTTTCGGCAACAAGCGGAAAGTCATAATTGCGGACGACAATCAACTAAATCGCAATTTATTGTGCAGGCTGCTGGGGCGTTTGGGATTTGAAGTTTTAGAGGTCGAAAACGGTCGCGAATGTCTCTGTAAAGCAGTTGAATTTCAACCGGATGTGATTTTAATGGACTTGGGAATGCCTGTAATAGATGGGTTAGAAACTGCAAGGAGACTGCGGCAGTTGCCGGAATTAAAAGATGTCGTGTTAATCGCTATGTCAGCTAGCGTTTTCGAGGCGACGCAGCAAGAGAGCATCCTCGCAGGGTGCGATGATTTTCTTCCCAAGCCGATCGAAGCAAATCACTTTTTGGAACAGTTACGGGTGCACTTGGGACTAGAATGGATTTACGAAAAATCTTCGGAAAGCAAAAAACGCAAAACTCCCAGTTTGTCACCAGCATCTGATTTGCCTGCTTATTCTTCTCTGTTACCTGCGGCTTCTGAGTCGGTAGCAAAAATTTTGAAACTCGCAGCTATGGGCGACATTGAAGAAATTTTTGAGGAGAGTGCTAAGCTGGAAAGTTTAGACCAAAAATTAGTGCCGTTTGTCTCGAAGCTGCGCCAACTTGCTAAGGGATTTCAGCTCAAACAAATTCGGAATATTTTAAAGCAATATATCGAGGGAAAATAGTAGGACTATCACGGTTTAGAGCTTACCTTTAACAGATAAGCTGTTGGGCATCTAAATTGTATTTTTGGGCGGGCGGGACACCCCACAAGAATGTCATCAAACTTGACTGTAAAATTTAGATGCGCCTGGGCTCGTTCTAGATGCGCAGCAGCTTACCGCTGCGTTATTTAGGCGGAGATAGGGCAATTGTCGATCGGGCAATTAATTGTCAGTGCAGGCGATCGTAAGTCCCAACATTAAACAAGTTGTTTTGCCGCTTCAGAAGTTGCAATCCTAGAGTCCGAGCAACTGCTGTTAAATGCCAGATATATTTGGGTACAGCAGAGATTTTGAGCAGCGGCGGATCGGGTTCGATATTACCGTGTTTTGTACTATTTTAAACAACATTTTTCTGGTAAACTAAAGTGGAAAGTTGCTTTCCATCCCTAGACTGAAGTCGCAGGGTTTGCAGGCTATTTTTTGACAATAGAGTTTTTGAGAGAGTTGGGATTGAAATTACTTTGCCTCAGTAACGGCCACGGAGAAGACGCGATCGCCCTTCGCATCTTGCGGGAACTGCAACAGCACCCGCATCCCCCAGAATTAGCCGTGTTTCCGCTAGTGGGCGAAGGGCAAGCTTTCGCTCAACTAGAAAACGCCCGCATCATCGGCCCGGTGCAGCGGATGCCTTCGGGCGGCTTTATTTACATGGACGGAAGGGAATTTTTGCGCGATGTCAAAGGCGGCCTGATTCAGTTGACAATAGCTCAGTTTAAAGCCATCCGCGCTTGGGTGCGGACGCAACAACAGTCGGGGAATCAAGACGGCGTTATTTTAGCCTGCGGGGATATTGTACCGCTGCTGTTTGCTTGGCTCAGCGGCGCGCCCTATGCCTTTGTCGGTACGGCAAAGTCCGAGTATTATTTGCGCGACGAGAACGGGCCTCTGGGGCGCAAATCCCGCGCCTTTGCTGGGTGGGGTTGGTCGCCGCGATCGGTTTATTTGCCTTGGGAGCGCTGGTTGATGACTCGATCGCGCTGTCGGGCCGTTTTTGCCAGGGACGCACTAACCGCCGAGACTTTACAAAAGCTGGGAATTCCGGCTTACAATCTCGGAAACCCAATGATGGACGGACTCGAACCGGAAAATCCAGCCGGTTTTTACGGCCCTGACGCAGAGTTTCGGGAAATGGAGCGATCGCTCGTCATCACCTTACTCCCCGGTTCTAGAGCGCCGGAAGCCTATGCTAATTGGCTGCTAATAGTAGAGGCAGTAGCGGGAATTTTGTCGCTGTTTGCCGATCGCAAATTGTTATTTTTTGGAGCCATTTCCCCTGAGTTAAATCTAGAAGCTTTGCGACCTAGTTTAGAATTTTTCGGCTGGCGACAAGACGGCGAAATTAGAACGCAGCGGCGAGAAGGAAGTATTTTGCGACCTCCTGTTTCTAGTGCTCAAGAAATTCGGAAAGAATCTCCTAATTTGCTATTGCCCTTGACATTTGTGCAGAGAAACGCCACGATGATTTTGACTCAGCAAAGTTTTAACGATTGTTTGTACGAAGCCGATTTAGCAATAGCAATGGCCGGAACGGCTACAGAACAATTTGTAGGTTTAGGAAAACCCGCGATCGCCATTCCCGGAAACGGCCCGCAATTTACTCCCGCTTTTGCAGAAGCTCAAAGTCGCTTGTTAGGCCCGTCATTAATTTTAGTCAAACATCCCGCCGAAGTTGCCGCTGCCGTCCAGTCTTTGCTCCGCGACCCCGACAGGTTACAGCTAATCGCAGAAAATGGCTGGCGCCGCATGGGAGAACCCGGTGCAGCAGCCAGAATTGCCGAGTGTTTAATTCAGCGGTTCGGCGGTGAATCCAGCAATTCTCAATTGCCTCCAATACACTAGGGACACAACATTAGTGATGTCCCTACCCAATATCTTTAATTCTACTTTCTTTAAAAAAAATCTCGTTCGCTAACTAATATCGTTTCCGGTAGCATCGGAATTATTAGCCAAAATTAGGACACGGCAGTGCCGTGTCCCTACAATATTATTTTCGGTAGGGACACGGCACTGCCGTGTCCTCTATATCATTCCTACAAATAGAGTGTGCACCTAATCCTGGACTCGCAACCAATACACCACTCCCAGAAAATTTCAATTCGCCGTTTTTTCTGAAGATTGAACCCAGAAATCAGTCTGAGGAATTTTAAAATCCGACTTAACCAAAACTCCCGGTTCTCGCTGCACCGGCAGCACATCTAAAGTATCCGTTTGCGCGCAATATTTTAAATCTTCAATAACACCTAAACCGAGGAGGCGCTGGCCGTGACTGGCTCTTTCCAACAATTCGTGCAACCTATCTTGCCAGTGCAGGTAAAGAGCAATAGCCCCAAATACTTCATCGTTACCAGCAAAATCGCTCGCAGGAATACCGCTTTCTGCTAGCAAACTTTGGGCGATCGCACCAGCACAAACCGTATCTTCCAACGAATAACTCCCTTCCCAACCAGAACCCACAATCCAAATAGTTTCCGGCTGTTTATTTAACAAAAACTGCACCACAGATTTGCGGTTAATCAAAGCCGCTGTTAACACAGTTGCAGCAGCTTGCACTCGCTGCAGAGCCCGAGTACCGTTAGTTGTGCTGATAAAAATTCGCTTCCCAGCCACCTTTTCTGGCGTGCAGTCGAAGGGGGAATTCCCCATGTCAAATCCGTCAACTTTGCCGCCGCCGCGCTCTCCAGCGCGAATCCGCTTGTCTGCAGGCCATTTTTCGCTCTCGGCCATTAGCTTATCTAAGTCGCTGAAAACTTGGACAGCTTCCGCCCCATTATTCAGGGCCGTTGCCATTGTCGTAGTCGCCCGCAGCACATCAACTGCGATCGCGCAAGTCGGCATTTTGTTGGCTGGCGTAAGTTCCGGGGTATGGTAAATAAAAAGCTTCACTTTTGGGCTACCTGCGATAAATCCTCATCAGCAATAATAATGGAAAGTGGATAATAGAAAATAGAGTCGAGTCCTCAAAAGCAGAAAATATGTCAAAACAGCTAAATTCAAACCCCGCCCAGGCCGCCATTACCGCACCAATTGGACTCCTGGCAGGTTTCACCTATCCTTTGCGAGCTTTCACGCTGATTTTGCAAACTCCCAAGCTGTGGACTTATGTATTAGTTCCCGTGGTGCTAAATTTTATAATTGGTATCGGTCTTTATTTAAGCTTGCTATTTCCCAGTTTGGCAGGGATAGACGTTTTAGTTACCGATTTGTCCGTCCGATTTAATGCTCTAATTGCGAGTTTTCCAGCTTGGCTGAGCTTTCTCGGCGTGTTAACAGTTGCTTTCGGCTGGCTGCTGCGCGTACTCCTAGTGTCAGGACTTTTGCTGATAATTGGATTTTTGTTAGTGCAGTTTGGCGTGATTTTAGGTTCGCCCTGGTACGGCAAACTTTCCGAACAATTGGAACTTCTGCGGAACGGTCAATTGCCCGCAGAAGCACCAATGAATTTGGCGAGTAGTTTTCGGGATATTCAAAGGGCGATCGCCTTTGAACTGCGAAAACTACAAATTTTGTTGAGCGTCGGCATACCGCTGCTGCTGCTGCATTTTATCCCTGGCGTCGGCTCTATTCTTAGCAGTTTGGGTGGCGTAGCTTTGGGCGCGACTATTGTCTGTTTGGACTTTTTAGATGCACCTTTGGAGAGGCGGAGACGACCTTTTCAGGAGAAATTGAAGATAATTTGGGCGAGTTTGCCGGCCAGCGGGAGTTTTGGTGTGGTTTGTTTGGGTTTGGTGAGCATTCCCCTGTTGAATCTGTTGGCAATTCCGCTGTGCGTGACGGCGGGAACCTTGTTTTTTTGCGATCGCATTTGGCCGGCCCGCTTTGCCCCTGAAGAAACAAAGAGCGATCGAGAAACTAACATTACCAATTAAAAACTAGGAAGATGCTTCACCCTTCGGCTGCCTCTGGGAGTTAAGACCCAAAAAGGGGCTTAAAAACAGCCAACTAAGGAAGAAGAATGAAGCTGTAAATAGCTGGACAATATCGATCGCCGACAAATATCCGTCAGATAATAGTGCAATAGTTCTATCTGTCAGCCCGAATATCCAAGAGAGAATCCCAAACAGCCAAATGCCTTTTTGGAGCATGGGCAAAAATGCTAAAACTTCGGAGTTTTGCTGGTTCATTGATTTAGCCCTTGTTTGCTAAGAATCTGATTAACGGGGCACCCCAAGGGCTTAAGGATTTTTGGTGTCTCCTCGGATTCCCTTTGTTATCTATATGTTAAGAAATGTTTCCCGATATGACAACTCGCCCTGGGAGGTATTTCCGCATCTATCTCAAGAGGTAGTTGCAGCCCCAACAGAGAGTGATATTTGCTACACTTTGGCAGCGACGCTAGAGATTTTGCCTATTTTTTGCGAGATAAATTGCTGGGCACTGGTAGCGGCGGGATCTATTGGCACCGCGCCTACAAAAAAAAGCTTGTAATTTATATTGAATTATGTAATACTACAAGTTGAGCAAGTCTGGTTAAAGAACGATCGTGAGGTTTGTACTGAGGACTGAAGTCCTCAAAGCCCTAAAAGCCACAGGACAAACAATTTGATTATCAAAATCAACCGGACTTGATGTGAGTTCAGCGTCAATAAAATCGAACAATGCCACGCTTAAATCAGATTATTGCGATCGAAAAAGGCATCAAAAGCCGCTCCGCCCAAGAACTAGCAGAAGCTCAAAAAGCGCTCCAGAAGCCCGCTGTGCTTTCTGGAATCTCCCGCACTTACCGTCCCAAAGACGAAGAAGGCGAACAACTGCCGCCCGAGTCCAAAAAAGTTGAAGTCAAAGCCGAAGAGATTATCCGCAAAACAACTGAAGTTTTGACCAAACTCTTCGATGTAACCGCAACCAAAGATTGGACAAATTGTAGCGCTCGCGCTGACGTAACTGTAGACGGAAACGTGCTTTTGAGCCAAGTTCCCGTCAGCTATTTGCTATTCATTGAAAAACAGTTAGCAGATTTGCAAGCATTCATCAAAAAACTTCCAGTTTTAGATGCTTCGGAGACTTGGAACTTCGATGCTTCGGCAGACTGCTGGGCAACAGAACCGGTGCAAACTCTCAAGACTTTTAAAACTCCGCGCAATCACGTTAAAGCTGAAGCTACCGAACACCATCCGGCGCAAGTCGATGTTTATTACGAAGATATTACGATCGGCTATTGGCGGACTGTCAAGTTTTCTGGATCTTTGCCAGCGCGGCGGATCAATGAGTTGCTGCAAAGGGTGGAAATCTTGCAGCAAGCTGTTATGTTCGCTCGCGAAGAAGCTAACAATTCAGAAGTTGAGGAACAGAGAGTGGGAGAGCGAATTTTTCAGTTTATTTTCCGCTAAGTGCTTGCTTTTTTGATAGTTATGGTTTAAGATATAAACAGAGTACAAGTTCAATCTCAACCTTCAACTTAAACCGTACAAATGTGACAGTACAGGTTCGACTCCTGTCCCTTCTACCCAAAATAGGGGGGTAGCCCAATTGGTAGAGGCAGCATTGCGTACAAATTCAACAGCAAGTTATTACTCTAAACTCAGCATTCTCCGCCGATCGCTAAAACGAATGTCAGGAAAATCACATCATCGAGGTTGCTGGCTCATATCCAGCCCCCTCTACCAAACGCAGGGGGGTAGCTCAATCGGTAGAGCGCGATGCTATTAATCTTAAATCCTTGACTTAAATGTGATAGCGTGCGCAAATGGGCGGTAAATATAAACCCAGTAGTAAGGTCAGAACTGCTGGGTTTTATGCTAATAATTGAATCAATTTGTTAAATCCGTCAGTTGTGGACGTATCAAGGCCGATGATTTACTGCATCAACCCTCAATGCGAACAACGCGAAAATCCTGCTGCTGCTCAAAATTGTCAGGCTTGCGGCACGGATTTATTAATTGCCGATCGCTACCGCATCCTTAAATCAGCGCGATCGCCCAATCCCGCACGCCCCACTGACATCTTTGAAGTTGAAGATTTGGGAACAGGGGAAAACGAATGGGGGACTGTGAAAGTTTTAAAAGTCTTGAAACACACCCACAATCCCGATTTAGTTCGCTTGTTCCAGCAAGAAGCGCGAGCCTTGATTTGGCTGGCCGGAAAGGGCCGTGTTCCCCAAGTCGAACCTGACGGTTATTTCCAGATTCCACTGCCCAATAACTCCCAGAAATTGTCTTGTTTGGTGATGGAAAAAATTAGCGGAGAAAACTTGGCAGAATTCTTAACTAAAAACCAGTACGTTTCTCAAAAGCTCGCTCTTGATTGGCTGCAACAAATGCTTCATATTTTGCAGGAAATCCACAAATATCATTTAGTACATCGGGATATTAAGCCATCCAACCTGATGGTTGAAGCCAATGGGAAATTGAGATTAATTGACTTCGGCGCTGCAACAGAAGCAGAGAGAGATACCGCACCCATAGGTTCTGCTGGATACTGCGCACCCGAACAAATTTTAGGTAAAGCAGGCGTGCGATCGGACTTTTTTTCCCTGGGGCGTACTTTTGTACATTTATTAACAGGCATACAGCCGATCGACTTTCCCGTTAATGGAAAAACTGGTAAAATTAATTGGAGGAACCAAGCTGTAGATATTGACCCGTTACTCCTAGACTCGATCGACGAATTAATGGAACCGCTACCGGAAAACCGACCTGAAAATACCCAAGTTATTTTAGAAAAATTAAAAATTCACGACGCAGACCCCCTGCAAAAGGGGGACGCAACATCGCTTCAATAAATCTGTTCCAACCTGCGAAAATCCCGCTCGACTTCCGCCCACAAAGCCCGATTGTGAGGGTCTGTTTTCACAGCCTTTTTCAAATAAATTCTCGCCTTATCAACCTGCTTTTCTCCGATCAAATGCCGTCCCCAGCGCTGATAGGCGATCGCCTGCCACTGACGCACCTCCAAATCTTCGGGAACCCGCTGGGCCAAACCCTCAATTAAGGCGATCGCCCGCGGGAACCTCTGATATTTCAGCAACTGCTGCAACTCAAAATAAGCATCTTGCTTTAACTTTTGTTCTACCGCCGACAGATCCGCATTAGATTGAACCGCAGCCTCTTTTCGAGTCACTTTAACTGCCTGCGGTTGAGCTTTCACCTCCAGATCCGGCGGTGTCCAAATAGGCGGCACAGTTGAATTGGCAACTTTCGACTCCGCAACATGGTGGGGGGCAATATTCACCAAGAACTTATAAGCCTCAGTAATAGCAATAAACTTATTCTTAGCCTGTTCGTTTCCCGGATTCACATCGGGGTGATACTGTCTCGCTAACTGCCGATAAGAGGCCTTAACTTGCGATAAACTGGCACCAGACCTCAGTCCTAACTGTCGGTAATAATCTGCAATATCCATTTAGCATGAATGAGCGTTGATAATACCATTAAATATGGCAGAATCCTTAAATGTAAAGATTCTGCCATAATTTACTGCGAACTACGTTGTAGTGCGAGGGTTGCCCGCACTACGGTCGCGAAAAAATAACTTACGGACGATCTTCGATCACTCTGTCAATCAAGCCGTATTCCTTGGCTTCCTCAGCGGACATGAAATAGTCGCGATCCATGTCCTTCTCGATTTTCTCGATCGGCTTGCCAGTATTCTTAGCATAGATATTATTGAGTTCGTGGCGCAGCCGCAGAATCTCTTTCGCCTCAATCTGAATATCCGTTGCTTGTCCCCGCGTCCCCCCAGAAGGCTGGTGAATCATGATTCGCGAGTGAGGCAAAGCTAACCGTTTTCCTTTCGCACCGGCAGCTAACAGGAAAGAACCCATCGAAGCAGCCAAGCCCACACAAATCGTCACCACGTCCGATTTAATGTGCTGCATGGTATCAAAAATAGCCATGCCTGCCGACACCATTCCGCCTGGGGAATTGATGTACAAAATAATATCCTTACCTGAATCTTCCGAATCGAGATAGAGCATCACAGCGATGATTTGATTGGCAATTTCATCGTCAATGTCCCTGCCCAAGAAAATAATTCGTTCCCGGTAGAGGCGATCGTAGATATTAATCCACTGAGTATCATAACCACCCGGCATTTTGTAGGGAACTTTTGGCACACCTATAGGCATAATTCGGAACTCCGTTTAGTTGGTAATTGGTGATCGGGCAATTGGGCATCGGGCATCGGGCCTTGGTAATTGGGAATCGGTAATTGGGAATTGTTAGTCATAAAAAGACTATTGAATAACTAATCAGGGTAGAAACTACTAGCCATTAACCCTTAATTTTTACTCATTCCCCATTCCCCATTCCCCATTCCCCATTCCCAGTTAGATGACTCCAGCCGGCAGCGGTTTCGGCAATTCTTCCGAACTTTCAAGAACGCGATCGATCAAACCGTATTCTTTAGCTTCATAAGGCGTCATGTACAGCAACCGATCCATATCTTTAGTAATCTTTTCGATCGGTTGGCCAGTACAGCTTGCAAAAATATCAAGCATTGTCGCTTTATTTGCCAGCACTTCCTTAGCCCGAATTTGAATGTCGCTTGCTTGACCCCGCGTGTAAGCCTTGGGTTGGTGCAACACAATAGAAGCGTGGGGCAAACTCGCTCGAAAGCCTTTTGTACCAGCCGCTAACAGCATCGCAGACATCCCCATTGCCGAACCGAGGCAAATAGTGTGTACGGGCGGCTTAATGTACCTGATCGTATCGCAGATAGCGAAGGCTTCTGTTTCAAAGCCGACGGGTTCGCCACTGTAACCAGAAGTGCCGGTCGAGTTGATGTAGATTTTGATCGGCTTCTCGGGGTCTTCGTACTGCAAGAACAACAGTTCAGCGATAATCAGTTCTGTTACCGCAGGCACTAGAGGCATACCCAGATAAACGATCCGCTCCTTCAGCAACAGGGATGGCAAATCGGGAGGTGGCGTCCGAGAGTTCCCTTCCCCGTAGTATGGCGATTGCACAGCTTTAATTGGTGTGTTCATATAACCGAAATGTTGCCTGAACTGATGGAGCTATTCTTAAAGAAATAGTAACGCAATCTTTAGGTATCCCGCATGAAAGTTAGTTTGCTCCCGGTTTTAAACGACCCTAACCTTGACGCTGCCGCGCCCTCAACGCAGCGCCAGCTAGCAATTTCAGTGTCTGCGACGGCAAGCTCGATCGACTCCAGCGTACCCTTAAACCTGTGCCTGATTCTCGACCACAGCGGTTCGATGGGCGGACGCCCCTTGGAAACCGTCAAACAAGCCGCCGGGCGTTTGCTAGACAGGTTGAAGCCCGGGGATCGCTTTTGCGCGGTGGCTTTCGACCACAAAGCCAAAGTCCTCGTCCCCAATCAAATTGTGGGAGATCCCGCTAGCATTAAACGGCAAATTGAGCAATTGCGCTCGGCCGGTGGCACAGCAATTGATGAGGGCATTAAGTTAGGTATTGAAGAGTTGGGCAAAGGCAAAAAAGAAGCTATCTCTCAGGCGTTTCTGCTGACTGACGGCGAAAACGAACACGGCGACGACAGCCGCTGTTTGAAGTTGGCTAAATTGGCTGCCGACTACAACATGACTTTAAATTCTCTGGGATTTGGCGATAACTGGAACCAGGATATTTTGGAAAAGATTGCTGACGCCGGCGGCGGTGCTCTGGCTCACATTCAGCGTCCCGAAGATGCGGTTGACGAGTTTAGCAAACTATTTACTCGCATCCAAGGTGTAGGTTTGACTAATGCTTATTTGCTATTTTCACTGATGCCAAAAGTACGGTTAGCCGAACTCAAACCGATCGCCCAAGTTGCCCCGGATACGATCGAATTGCCAGTACAGCAAGAAGGCGATCGTTTTATGGTGCGCCTGGGAGATTTAATGAAGGATATAGAGCGAGTAGTTTTGGCTAATATTTATATTGGACAGTTGCCCGAAGGTACACAGGCGATCGGGCAATTGCAAATTCGCTACGACGATCCGACTGTCGGTCAAAGTTTGCTTTCCGATCCCGTTGCAGTTTCTGCTAATGTCTTAAAAGTTTATCAGCCAGCACTTAACCCGACTGTGCAGCAGCACATTTTAGCTTTGGCTAAATACCGCCAAACTCAACTCGCAGAAACTAGATTGCAACAGGGCGATCGGGCCGGCGCGGCTACGATGCTGCAAACTGCTGCGAAAACTGCTCTGCAAATGGGCGATAAAAGTGCCGCAACTGTGCTCCAAACCTCTGCTACTCGTTTGCAGGCTGGCGAACAATTGAGTGAAGCCGATCGCAAGAAAACTCGGATTGCTTCTAAAACTATTTTGAAGTAATCGCGCGATTTGAAATTTTAAATAATTTTAAATTGGGCGATCGGACAATTTGGCGATGCGAAATCGCCTCTACAAAAACGAAACCCGCCTGGCCGCGGGTTTCAATATTCTGAGTCTCGCCTACAGAAAGCGAGAATCAGTGTAGCCCGATTGTTTCAACCTGTGGATCGTGTAGAAGCTCGATCGTTTAGAATGTTTGTATCACCTATCAAGAGTGCTTGTATGAACCAGACAATATCTGATAAAGTACGCTGGACTAGCGCCGATTTAGAGCTATTGCCCGATAACGGCGATCGCTATGAAATTATTGATGGGGAGCTATTTATGACTAGAGCACCGCATTGGGGGCATCAACAGACTTGTGGCAGATTTTTTTCTTGCCTTGATACTTGGTCGATGTCTACTGGTTTGGGACGAGCCGCCATCAATCCGGGTCTTATTTTCACTGATGCTGATAATGTCATACCAGATGTAGTTTGGGCGAGCAATGAACGCTTGGCTATCTTGCTAGACGAAGCCGGCCATTTAACGGCCGCACCTGAGTTAATTGTTGAAGTATTATCCCCCGGTGCAGACAATGAAAGACGGGATAGAGATTTGAAACTCCGACTCTATTCGGTGCGAGGAGTACAGGAATACTGGATTGTGAATTGGCAATTGCGGCAAATAGAAGTTTATCGCAGGGAACAAGCAAGTTTAAGGCTGATTGCTACGCTGTTGAGCAATGATGAACTAACTTCGCCTTTGTTGCCCGGTTTTAGTTGTTCTGTCTCTCTAATCTTTGCCTAAAGTATGAAATTATCATTTTACAATTTAATTGCTACTTTAGTAATCTTTACTATATTTGGTAATATATTCCCGGCTGTATCTGCTCAATCGTCAGCAATATTAATAGCTCAAAAAACGATTGTTCAAAATCCTGCTGAAGATTTATTCAATAGCGCTTTAGCCAAATCAGAGGCTGGAGATATTCAAGGGGCGATCGCCGATTACACCGAAGCCATCCGCCTCAACCCCAACTACGCCAAAGCCCACAACAAATTGGGCATAATTCGCGCCCGCAACCTCAAAGATTATCCAGCAGCTAAAGCAGATTTCGATCGCGCCATTGAAATTAACCCCAACTACGGCGACGCTTACTACAACCGCGCCAGAGTCCGCGAGTTCTTAGAAGACAAAGACGGGGCGATCGCCGATTATCATAAAGCAGCCGAACTATATCAAAAAGATGGCAATACCAACGATTATCAAGATGCCATCAAGCATCTTGAAAGTCTGCAAAAATAGAGTGCTTTTGAAAACATAGTATAATATCCTTCGATCTGCGTTCATCCGCGTTCATCTGCGGTTAAACACTCCAAATTAACTATTCAAAAAATGTCCGTAATCTCCACCGTCACCGTTACCGTACCCGCCACAACCGCCAACCTAGGCCCAGGATTCGACTGCATCGGTGCCGCTTTAAGCCTCTACAACCGCTTCCAATTCTCCCGACTCGAACCCTCAGCAACCGAAAAACTAAAAATTACCGTTACGGGCAAAGAAGCCGCCAAAGTCAAGACAGACGACAGCAATCTCGCTTATCAAGCTTTTCTCAAGTTATACGATCGCCTCCAACAATCGCCGCCGCCTGTAGCGATACATATAGATATGCAAGTGCCGCTGGCTAGAGGCTTGGGAAGTTCCGCTACAGCTATTGTCGGCGGGTTAGTCGGTGCAAATGAATTAGCCGGTGCGCCTTTGAGTCAGGTGGAAGTGATGCAGTTGGCGATCGAACTTGAAGGCCATCCCGACAACGTTGTCCCTGCATTACTCGGAGGATGTCGCCTCGCTGCTAGCAATACACCCCCCCAACCCCCCCTTAGTAAGGGGGGGCTAAGAGAAGGATTCCCCCTCCGTGAAGCGGGGCTAACAGAACAATCACCCTTAGATTTAGATGCGGAAATTCTACCATCACCCCCCCTTAGCAAGGGGGGGCAGGGGGGGGGTTCTTGGCAGATTTGCGATATTCCCTGGCATCCTAATATTGTCCCGGTGGTAGCCATCCCCGATTTTGAACTTTCTACAGCCGAAGCGCGCCGAGTTTTGCCCGCAGATTACAGCAGGGCTGATGCGATTTTCAATGCCGCACACCTCGGTTTGCTGTTGCGGGCTTTGGAAACGGGCAATGAAAACTGGCTGCGGTGCGCCCTGCAAGACAAAATTCACCAGCCTTACCGGCAATCTCTGATTAAGGGATATGAAGCGGTGCAACAAGCCGCCCTGAATTCAGGGGCCTGTGGAATGGTAATTAGCGGTGCGGGGCCGACGCTTTTGGCTTTAACGGATGCTACTAATGCTGATGCGGTTGTGAGGGAAATGGCGGCTGGTTGGATGGAATTTGGGGTAAAGGCTGATGTAAGGGCGATCGGTCTCGACACCCAAGGAGCACAAATCTCCACTTAATTATTCCACTCCTGGACGCACAACATCTACATAACCGCCTTTTGTAGGGGCAAAAGTAACCGCACTATAGGGCATCAGAACCATCAATCATCAATTAACCGCAGGAATCATTGAAATCGATTCCCCTGCTGTATATTTATCGCCAGGATTACAACAAATTCGCAAAGTTCGCGTTCTTCTGCTGGAACCACAGCCGCATTTTTTGCCTAAGTCCTATTTGATTGACTCTTGGTTGAGGTAATCAGCACACATCTGTTTATCCTCTTCTGTTAGTTTCGGATTGGTTCTGAGATAAGCGCCAATCCAATTGCAACCGAATGCCATTAGTTTATCGAAATCCCAAATCCACAGTTTGATGGTGTGGTCACTGCTAGCAGAAGCCAAAGTCAACCCATCGGGACTAAAGGCGACGCTCCAAACAGAATTGCTGTGCCCGGTGAGAGTAGCGATGGGTTTTTGGGTTTGCAGGTTCCACAATTTGATGGTGTTGTCACGGCTTGCAGAAGCCAAAGTCAAGCCATCTGGACTAAAGGCGACGCTATAGACCGGATTATTGCTATGCCCGATGAGGGTAGCGATGGGTTTTTGGCTTTCCAGGTGCCACAGTTTGATGGTGTTGTCACTGCTTGCAGAAGCCAAAGTCAACCTATCGGGACTAAAGGCGATGCTATAGACCGGATTGCTATGCCCGATGAGAGTAGCGATGGGTTTTTGGCTTTCCAGGTGCCACAGTTTGATGGTGTTGTCAAAGCTTGCAGAAGCCAAAGTCAACCCATCGGGACTAAAGGCGATGCTCCAGACCGAATCGCTGTGCCCGGTGAGGGTAGCGATGGCTTTTTGGGTTTCCATGTTCCACAGTTTGATCGTCTTATCCCTGCTTGCAGAAGCCAAAGTCAAGCCATCTGGACTAAAGGCGACGCTATAGACCGGATTGCTGTGCCCGGTGAGGGTAGCGATGGGTTTTGGGCTTTCCATGTTCCACAGTTTGATGGTGCTGTCACGGCTTGCAGAAGCCAAAGTCAACCCATCGGGACTAAAGGCGACGCTATTGACAGAATTGCTATGCCCGGTGAGGGTAGCGATGGGTTTTTGGCTTTCGAGATGCCACAGTTTGATGGTGTGGTCACTGCTTGCAGAAGCCAAAGTTTTGCCATCGGAACTAAAGGCGACGCTATTGACCAAACTGCTATTCCCGGTGAGGGTAGCGATGGGTTTTTGGCTTTCTAGGTGCCACAGTTGGATGGTGCTGTCACGGCTTGCAGAAGCCAAAGTCAACCCATCGGGACTAAATGCGACGCTCCAGACCGGATTGCTATGCCCGGACAGGGTAGCAATGGGTTTGTGGCTTTCTAGGTGCCACAGTTTGATGGTGTTGTCACTGCTTGCAGAAGCCAAAGTCAACCCATCGGGACTAAAGGCGACGGAATAGACCTCATTGCTATGCCCGATGAGGGTAGCAATGGGTTTGTGGCTTTCTAGGTGCCACAGTTTGATGGTGTT
>NZ_JAUBPO010000018.1:55104-58303 GCF_036700785.1 Microcoleus sp. S28C3
GTCACTGCTTGCAGAAGCCAATGTCAAGCCATCTGGACTAAAGGCGACACTCCAGACCGAATCGCTGTGACCGGTGATGGTAGCAATGGATTTTTGGGTTTCTAGGTGCCACAGTTTGATGGTGTTGTCACTGCTTGCAGAAGCCAATGTCAAGCCATCTGGACTAAAGGCGACACTCCAGACCGAATCGCTGTGACCGGTGAGGGTAGCGATGGGTTTTTGGCTTTGCAGGTTCCACAGTTTGATGGTGTGGTCACTGCTTGCAGAAGCCAATGTCAAGCCATCTGGACTAAAGGCGACGCTTCGGACATGATTGCTATGCCCGGTGAGGGTAGCGATGGGTTTTTGGCTTTGCAGGTTCCACAGTTTGATGGTGTGGTCACTGCTTGCAGAAGCCAATGTCAAGCCATCTGGACTAAAGGTGACGCTATTGACCGAATTGCTATGCCCGGTGAGGGTAGCGATGGGTTTTTGGCTTTGCAGGTTCCACAGTTTGATGGTGTGGTCACTGCTTGCAGAAGCCAATGTCTTGCCATCTGGACTAAAAGCGACCCTTCTGACAGAATTGCTATGCCCTTCCAAACTATTGCGCTCTTTTACTGCGGACGCTGCTTGTTGCAGCGCAGCTATCACTCGTCCTCTAATATGCTTTGTCGTCTCGGATGAAGAATCTAGTTGTTTGAATGCTTGCCCTGCCTTTAATGCTTCCAACAGTGCTTGGAATGTCTGTCCTGAACGAAATGATTCATTAGAAAAAGCAGTTTCCTGGATGACATTTGCTAAATTCTGAGCTTGAGTGATTTTATAAGTGGCCAATTGCTGTGCTTTAATTAGCGTCTGATTCGCCTCAGTCAAAATTTTATTCGCTTGTTTTTGTGCTTCTAACTCTCGTTCAACTTCCCGTTGTTGGACTTCCCGACTGGCATTTAAAAACTGATAATCCAAATCGCTCAAACTTTTATCGGCTGCCCAAGTTTGAGCATCTTGCAAGGCTTGACCCCGCAACAGTCGCGATTCATCTTGGCAATCAGACTCTATCCAAGCTTTAAAACTTTCGCTGTAAGGGCGAAGTTCCGCTAATTGCTTTTCCACCCAATCTAGGTTAAAAACCGATTGATAAATCCGGTTATAAACTTTAAGTTTTCCAGACTGCTTAACTACCAACCCAGTTAATCGCAGTTCCATTTGTTCGGGACTATCATCAGTCGCTATTTCATTGTGCTGCAAAATTTGCTGATATAGTCCCAATAACCTACTTGCCCGTTGTTCGCTGCGTAAAATGCGATCGCGAATCGTCTTTAAATGCTCTGGCTCATCCTGCCCTTCCCAATTCTCAATTACTTTTTCTCGAACTAAACTTCCTACCCATTCAGCGGGATTTTGCATGAAGGCATAGTTGGCATAATTGAGCAGTAATTTACAAACTTTTTGCGTTAAAAACGGCTGTCCTCCTGTCCAATATAACACCGATTCTAACAATACTTGAGAATTTTCTGCTTGAGCTTCTAACCCGACTGCCAAAGGTTGCGCTTCTGCTAATTGAAACCCCGTTAACTCTATCCCTCGACCAATATTAAAAGGAGTGCGTCGCTTGTCTTGAATTAAATCTGAGGGAGTTGCCACCCCTAACATCGTAAATGTCAAGCGACGATAATCGGGTTTATCAGCTCGATTATTATAGCAATCACGAATCACAGCAAAAAAATCTTCTATTTTAAAGTTTAAGCTGATTAAGCTGTCCGATTCATCGACAAAAATCACTATATTTGCTGAAATTTTATTGAGCAATACTTCTTCAATAAATTTACTAAATCGTTTAACATTCGATAGTAACCTATTCTGCTCCCACCATTCATCTAAATCAAAAACGTCATACAAATTTAATCTGCTGACGATGCTATCTATCACGCCTGCGTACCACTCTTCTGGCGTAATATCTGAGGTGCCAATTTCTGTGATATCAATGCTACTACAGGCGATTCCCTCTGCTTGTAACCGCTGCATTGTCCGCACTCGCAGTGATGATTTTCCCATTTGTCGGGAATTAAGAACATAGCAGAATTCTCCGGCTTTTAAAGCTTGATAAAGTTCTTCATCCGCCTTTCGAGTGACATAAGTTGGGGCGTTTGCCGGAAGGCTCCCTCCAACTTGATATTGATAATCCTTCATAAGTCATTGTTAATTTATAGGTGGAAAATCAGAAAGTTAAGGAATCAATTTGTACAGCCGTACAGGTTCATAAATTTCCTTTAACTCTTGCATACCTAAGTCAATTACCTTTAAAGATAAATGGGTTTAACGATTTTTTTGCTGTTAATCACTTGTCTAATTATTGCTGCTAGTTCGGCATTTTTTTCCAATTTAACTAAATGGCGCCGTAAACGGTCGTAGTAAGGGCTTTCTTCAGTAGGAGCGACTTTTAGCAACCGATCTAAGTAGGTAAGCGGGATTAAACCGAGCTATGTAACAGTATGTAAACAGGGCTAACTTAGCCACGGTTAGGGAATGTGGATACTTTACAATCGTTTACATAATTGTGTTTTACAGCGCCTACCTACTTAAGGTAATTCTCCCCTTGGCAACTTGGTAGAGAGCAACTCGCACTAAATAAGGATGACCACCCACCATTTCCCTTAAGTCACAAATCTCTTGATTTGACCAATTTAATCGGTGTCGATTCACTAAATTTGTTACCTGTCTCTGATTTGATTGACTATTGGCTAAGGTAATCAGCACACATCTGTTTATCCTCTGCTGTCACTTTCGGGTTGGTTCTGAGATAATTGCCGAGCCAGTTGCAGCCAAATGCCATCAGTTTATCGAAATCCCAAGTCCACAGTTTGATGGTTTTGTCACCGCTAGCGGAAGCCAAAGTTTTGCCATCGGGACTAAAGGCGACGCTATATACCGGATTCTTATGCGCGGTGAGGGTAGCAATGGGTTTTTGGCTTTCGAGATGCCACAGTTTGATGGTGTTGTCGTTACTTGCAGAAGCCAAAGTCAACCCATCAGGACTAAAGGCCACACTCAAGACCGAATTGCTATGCCCGATGAGGGTAGCAATGGGTTTTTGGCTTTCGAGGTGCCACAGTTTGATGGTGTAGTCACTGCTTGCAGAAGCCAAAGTCAACCCATCGGGACTAAAAACAACGTTATAGACTGGATTGCTATGCCCGCTGAGGGTAGCGATGGGTTTTTG
>NZ_JAUBPO010000018.1:58403-75245 GCF_036700785.1 Microcoleus sp. S28C3
GCTTTCGAGGTGCCACAGTTTGATGGTCTTGTCGCTGCTTGCAGAAGCCAAAGTCAAGCCATCTGGACTAAAGGCGATGCTCCACACCGAATCGCTGTGCCCGCTGAGGGTAGCGATAGTTTTTTGGCTTTCGAGGTGCCACAGTTTGATGGTCTTGTCGCTGCTTGCAGAAGCCAAAGTCAAGCCATCTGGACTAAAGGCGACGCTCAAGACCGGATTGCTATGCCCGCTGAGGGTAGCGATGGATTTTTGGCTTTCGAGGTGCCACAGTTTGATGGTTTTGTCGCTGCTTGCAGAAGCCAAAGTCAAGCCATCTGGACTAAAGGCGACGCTCCAGATCGAATTGCTATGCGCGCTGAGGGTAGCGATGGATTTTTGGCTTTCGAGGTGCCACAGTTTGATGGTCTTGTCGCTGCTTGCAGAAGCCAAAGTCAAGCCATCGGGACTAAAGGCGACGCTCAAGACCGAATTGCTATGCCCGGTCAGGGTAGTGATCGGTTTTTGGCTTTCGAGGTTCCACAGTTTGATGGTGTTGTCAAAGCTTGCAGAAGCCAAAGTCAAGCCATCGGGACTAAAAGCGACGCTACTGACAGAATTGCTATGCCCGGTGAGGGTAGCGATGGGTTTTTGGCTTTCGAGGTTCCACAGTTTGATGGTGTTGTCGTTACTTGCAGAAGCCAAAGTCAAGCCATCTGGACTAAAGGCGACGCTATAAACTGAACTGCTATGTTCGGTGAGGGTAGAGATGGGTTTTTGGCTTTCAAGGTTCCACAGTTTGATGGTGTTGTCGTTACTTGCAGAAGCCAATGTCTTGCCATCTGGACTGAAGGCGACGCTTCTGACCGGAGTGAGATGCTCGGTGAGGGTAGCGATGGGTTTTTGGCTTTCGAGGTTCCACAATGTGATGGTGTTGTCACTTGCAGAAGCCAAAGTCAAGCCATCTGGACTAAAGGCGACACTATTGACCGGAGCGCGATGCTCGGTGAGGGTAGCGATGGGTTTTTGGCTTTCGAGGTTCCACAGTGTGATGGTGTTGTCACTGCTTGCAGAAGCCAATGTCTTTCCATCTGGACTAAAAGCGACGCTATAAACCGAATTGCTATGCCCGCTCAGGGTAGTGATCGGTTTTTGGCTTTCGAGGTTCCACAGTTTGATGGTGTTATCATCGCTTCCAGAAGCCAATGTCTTTCCATCTGGACTAAAGACGACGCTATAAACCGAATTGCTATGCCCGGTGAGGGTAGCGATGGGTTTTTGGGTTTGCAGATTCCACAGTTTGATGGTGTGGTCACTGCTTGCAGAAGCCAATGTCTTGCCATCTGGACTAAAGGCGACGCTTCTGACAGAATTGCTATGCCCTTCCAAATAATTGCGCTCTTTTACTGCGGACACTGCTTGTTGCAGCGCAGCTATCACTCGTCCTCTAATCTGTTTTCTCGTCTCGGCTGAAGCATCTAGTTGTTTGAATGCTTGCCCTGCATTTAATGCTTCCAACAGTGCTTGGAATGTCTGTCCTGAACGAAATGATTCATTAGAAAAAGCAGTTTCCTGGATGACATTTGCTAAATTCTGGGCTTGAGTGACTTTATACCTGGCCAATTGCTCTGCTTTAATTAGCGTCTGATTCGCTTCAGTCAAAATTTTATTCGCTTGTTTTTGTGCTTCTAACTCTCGTTCAACTTCCTGTTGTTGTAATTCCCGACTAGCAGTTAAAAACTGATAATCCAAATCGCTCAAACTTTTATCGGCTGCCCAAGTTTGAGCATCGTGCAAGGCTTGACCCCGCAACAGTCGCGATTCATCCTGGTAATCAGACTCTATCCAAGCTTTTAAACTTTCGCTGTAAGGGCGGAGTTCCGCTAATTGTTTTTCCACCCAATCTAGGTTAAAAACCGATTGATAAATCAGGTTATAAACTTTAAGTTTGCCAGACTGCTTAACCACCAACCCGGTTAATCGCAGTTCCATTTGTTCGGGACTATCATCAGTCGCTATCTCATTGTGATGCAAAATGTGCTGATATAGTCCCAATAACCGACTTGCCCGTTGTTCGCTGCGTAAAATGCGATCGCGAATCGTCTTTAAATGCTCTGGTTCATCCTGTCCTTCCCAATACTCAATCACCTTTTCTCGAACTAAATTTCCTACCCATTCAGCGGGAGTTTGCCTGAAGGCAGAGTTGGCACTATCGAGCAGCAATTTACAAACTTTTTGCGTTAAAAACGGCTGTCCTCCTGTCCAATATAACACCGCTTCTAACAATGCTTGCGAATTTTCTGCTGTAGTTTCTAACCCAACTGCCAAAGGCTGTGCTTCTGCTAATTGAAACCCTGTTAACTCTATCCCTCGACCAATATTAAAAGGAGTACGTCGCTTGTCTTGAATTAAATCTGAGGGAGTTGCCACCCCTAACATTGTAAATGTTAAGCGACGATAGTCGGGTTTATCGGCTCGATTATTATAGCAATCACGAATCACGGCAAAAAAATCTTCTATCTTAAACTTTAAGCTGATTAAGCTGTCCGATTCATCGACAAAAATTACTATATTTCCTGAGAGATTCTTGAGTAATACTTCTTCAATAAATTTACTAAATCGTTTAACATTCGATAGTAATCTATTCTGCTCCCACCATTCATCTAAATCAAAAACGTCATACAAATTTAATCGGCTGACGATGCTATCGATCACGCCTGCGTACCACTCTTCTGGCGTAATATCTGAGGTGCCAATTTCTGTGATATCAATGCTACTACAGGCGATTCCCTCTGCTTGTAACCGCTGCATTGTCCGTACTCGCAGTGAAGATTTTCCCATTTGTCGGGAATTAAGAACATAGCAAAATTCTCCAGCTTTTAAAGCTTGATAAAGTTCTTCATCCGCCTTTCGAGTGACATAAGTTGGAGCGTTTGCAGGCAGACTCCCTCCAACTTGATATTGATAATCATTCATAAGTCATTGTTAATTTATAGGTGGAAAATCAGAAAGTTAAGGAATCAATTTGTACAGTCGTACAGGTTCAGGAATTCCCTTTAACTGTTGCATACCTAAGTCAATCACATTTAAATCTAAGTGGGTTTTAACAACTTGATAAACTGTTTCAGAAATACAGATTCCTCCTGGCTCTGCTTTCCCTTCTAAACGAGCAGCTAAATTTACACCAGTCCCCCTAATATCATTATTAAAAAAGAAGATTTCCCCCAAGTGAATACCAATCCGGTGTTGGAGGATATGACTCGGAGGTAAGGTTGTAGCAGCTTCGGCGAAACTTCGCTGTATTTCTAGGGCACAGGCGACTGCTTTTACGGCACTTTCGGGAAAGCAAATTAATAAACCATCGCCCATTTCTTTAAGCACTTTGCCTTGATGTTTAGCGCAGATGCCTCGGATGATGTTGAAATCTCGATTCACTAATTCTAGTGTCAGCTTTTGGTTGGCAACTGATAAAGCGGTGGAATTAACAACATCCGAGAACATAATAGCTGCTAACTGACTCTCTGGGGGCAAGCTTGGTTGAGCAGATATATTTGCTGGAGGAGAGGCTAGGCGATGGCTAAAATATTGACGATACAAACCACACAATGGGATGACAGCATTTCCCTGAAATTTGATCAACCCCATGCTTCGCAATTTAAAAGCCTCTCCGGTGTGAATCTCTACAGGTAGTTCGCTGTTAATGACTTCTCTAATTGTTGCTGCTAGTTCTACATCTGTTTCCAAGTTAACTAAATGCCGTCGTAAATGATCGTAGTAAGGGCCTTCTTCAGTAGGAGCGACTTTTAGCAAGCTATCTAAGTTAATTCTCCCCCTGGCAACTTGGTAGAGAGCAACTCGAACTAAATAAGGATGACCGCCCACCATTTCCATCAGGTCACAAATCTCTTGATTTGACCAATTTAATTGGTGTCGATTCACTAAATCTGTTACCTGTCTCTGATTGAGTTCAGGTAACTCTATGGGCAATCCCACGTTAAATGGCGACTGATTAATATTGAGAGGGATATAAACTTCTTGAGAGTGAGAAATGACTAACCTCAGCTTTTTCCAAATTTCCTCATTTTTTCCCCGCTCGTGCCAAGCTCGTAATAATCCAAAGAAGTCGGTGGCTATTTCGGAATGCTGAAAAATCCGATCGACTTCATCTAACCCTAAAACAAGAGGTCGATCGCTGTCAGATAGTAGATAGCGTTGGAAATACTTCGTAGTTTTATTTTTACTGCCGAGAACGCCTTTCCAATATTCTCCTAACCTATCTTCTAAATTTAATTCATTGGTAATCTCACCACAAAACCACTGCAACAACTCATCAAGGTGGGTGAGAAAACTGCCATCAGCCCATTGAAAGTTTAAATAAGCTGTTTGATATCCCTCTTCCTTGGCGTGGTATAAAATTCGCTGCACTAAGGAAGTTTTTCCCATTTGCCGGGGGGCTTTGACTCGGATTAAAGCTCCGGGTTTTACAATAGTTTGGTAGCAGTCCGATTCGATGGGAGGACGATCGATATATAGGGGTGAATCCAAACTCACAGAACCTTCTGGGTTATCTAAATTGAGAAGAGAAACGGGAGGTGCGGCGATCGATCGCACATTTTCCAACGCAGGCGACGACTCCTCAACGATATCGCTAACAGAAGCATCGCGCGATCGCCCTGCTGCATCCAACTCCGAAAAATCAGACTTTTTCTTTAATACCGGCGTAAGTTCTTCGGGAAGATCAGCCATGCTGATGCTAACGCAACCCAACTTATAGGCACGTTCGATCGACTCCCCCGCCGCCAAGGTATCGTAAAAACCCACAGCAAATTCTCGTGCGGCCTTATCTCCCACCGTTTGCTTCATGCCGATCACATAGGGAATGTGACGTGCGATCGCCTCAGCTTGCACTTCTGAATAGCAAGCGTTGAGTATTACGCACTCCACGTACTCCTTAAACGCCTCAAACAAAGCTGCCAAAGCTTTGGTATTTACAAGCTTAATTTGTCCCGCCTCATCTTCCAACGCTAAACCGCTTTCTCCTGCACCATGCCCAGAGAAATGCACAATCTCTGGTTTATAATCTAATATGGCTCGCTGCATTTCTCTTGGTGTCACCGCCCACTGTTGCTCCAGTTGAAACTTGTCGCCCTTTTTAGAGCGTTGCAACCCCTCTGCAATTTCCTTAGCCTCTTTCTGTAAGTCCACAGGGGTGGTATTTTTGGGGTTGGCTGCCAAAAACAGGATAATTTTTTTATGTTCAGAAGGAATACTCATCAATCGAACCTTCACGCTTAGGAGATACAGGAGTCTAACGACACTACCCCTGTGACGGCGACATATTTCTTGCCTTTACGCTATTTAACCACAAACATCTTTATTTTTGTTGTCAGTAAACTGACAGAAACGATTGCCCTGACTCAAGCATAACCAATCGAAAAGGCGATCGCTACTCTCAACTAATCATTTGAGCTCCGTATTCAATAAGTGCGATCGGCTTCCGCTTTTGCAGTCTTATTTTCATAAATATCGAGATTCTTTGCCCCTAGAGAAGCAATTCCTCTTGCTACATCTTATAAATCTTTTTGATAATTAAGCAAGCAACAATCTTCCTTCTTTTTTCTTCCTTATCCCTTCTGCTCTTCCTCTACGTCAAGAGCGGTTTATTAAAAAATTTAGTAATTTTAAAGACAATGCCCGACTAAATAGTCGATCGAACGCCTCACTCTTTGATAACACTTTCGATGGAGATCTAAAATTCACCTAAAGTTTATCCCCCTTTGGCAAAACCCTTCCTAAGATAGAAGTTAGGGGACGATCGGTCTAAAAGCCGATTCAGGGGCAAGTGTCAAGGACTCCATCGAACCCAAATCCAGAGCAGCAAGACAGGGAGGACATCAAAATCATGGTAAACGCGCCGACAGGGGAAACCCGCCTGGGCCCGACCGATCAGGTGCAAGCCTTAGACCGCGATTGCACAACCCTATCTCGTCACGTACTCCAGCAACTTCACAGCTTTTCAGCAGATGCTCAGGATCTCAGTGCCCTGATGAATCGCATCGGACTAGCTGCCAAGCTGATCGCTAGGCGACTCAGCAGAGCCGGGTTAATGGCAGATGCCTTGGGGTTTACAGGGGCTGTGAATGTGCAGGGAGAATCCGTCAAAAAGATGGATATCTATGCTAATGAAGTGTTTATCTCGGTATTCCAGCAAAGCGGACTTGTCTGCCGCTTGGCTTCGGAGGAAATGGAAAAACCCTACTACATTCCCGAAAATTGTCCGATCGGGCGTTACAGTCTGCTCTACGACCCCATAGACGGTTCTTCCAATCTTGACATCAATCTCAATGTCGGCTCGATATTCAGCATCCGCAAGCAAGAGGGAGACGATGCAGATGGCTCTGCTTCCGACTTGCTGCAACACGGACACAAACAAATAGCGGCAGGCTACGTGCTCTACGGCCCGAGTACCATGCTGGTTTATTCGATCGGTCAGGGTGTTCATTCCTTTACCCTCGATCCCAGTTTGGGCGAGTTTATTCTAGCTAACGAAAACATTAAGGTTCCCGATCGCGGCCCGATTTACAGCGTTAATGAAGGCAACTTCTGGCAGTGGGAGGAATCTTTGAGAGATTACATTCGCTACGTACACCGCAGCGAAGGCTACACCGCCCGGTACGGCGGGGCTTTGGTGGGAGATTTCCACCGGATTTTATTCCAGGGAGGCGTGTTTTTGTACCCCGGAACGGTCAAACAACCGGAGGGCAAATTGCGCTTGCTCTACGAATCGGCTCCTTTGGCGTTTTTGATGGAACAAGCCGGCGGGCGCGCCAGTACGGGCATTCAAGACATCTTAGACGTTGTGCCGACCAAACTGCACGAGCGATCGCCTTTGATTGTCGGCAGTAAAGAAAATGTAGCGATGGTCGAGTCTTTTATTCAAGATCGAGCGCGCAATCCTAGAACAGTCCAAGAGTGAAGGAAAAGGGAAGTTCGGCAACGGATTATGTAACGGATGTAACGGATGTAACGGATGTCAAAAAGAAGGAAGTTCGGCAACGAGCAATGTACGGGATGTAACGGATGTCAGGAAGAAGGAAGAGGGTTTTAACTTATAACTTTCGACTCCCAATTACCAATTCCCCATTGCCAATTCCCCATTACCAATTTTCAATTTTCAATTCCCAATTTCCAAGTCCCAATTTACAGCTATCAAATTGTAGGAGTTACAGTAATGACAGCAACATCAACGAATCACCTGTTAGAAATCAAAGAAATTGGCCAAAGTATCTGGATGGACAATTTGACTCGCGATCTGATCCAGTCCGGCGAACTCAAAAAGATGATTGAAAGTAGGGGACTGCGCGGGATTACATCTAATCCGGCTATTTTTGAGAAAGCGATCGCGGGTAATGTGATTTACGACGCGGATATCGAAGCGGGCATCCGGGCGGGTAAATCTGTAATGGAGATTTACGAATCTCTGGTATTTGAAGATATCCGCAACGCTTGCGACATCTTCGCCCCAGTTTACGCAGAGTCGAAGGGTTTGGACGGTTACATCAGTATCGAAGTGCCTCCGACGATCGCCAACGATACAGAAAGCACGATTAGCGAAGCCTTGCGCTATTATCATGCGATCGGCAAACAAAACGTGATGATTAAGATTCCGGGAACCGCTCAAGGTTTGCCCGCAGTCGAGCGAGTCATCAGCGAAGGGATTAACGTTAACGTGACTTTGCTGTTCTCGGTTGACAGCTACGTCGAAACCTTCTGGGCTTACATTCGCGGTTTGGAAGCGCGGGCGGCTAAAGGTTTGGATGTGAGCAATACTGCTTCTGTTGCCAGTTTCTTCTTGAGCCGGATCGACATCAATATCGATGGCAAGATTGACGAGAAACTCAAAAATGTCACAGATATTTCCACAAAAGCTAAACTGGAAGCAGTGAAGGGGAAAATTGCGATCGCCAATGCGAAGGTAGCTTACCAGAAGTATAAAGAGATCGTAGCGAGCGATCGCTGGCAAGCTTTAGCAGCCAAAGGAGCGAAAGTGCAGCGATTGCTGTGGGCTTCCACCAGCACCAAAAACCCCAACTACAGCGATGTCATGTATGTCGATGAACTAATAGGCCCCGACACCGTTAACACTTTGCCTCCGAACACTGTTGAAGCTTGTTTCGACCACTGCGATGTCGCACCCCGGATTGAGAACAACGTTGCAGAAGCTTACACGCTGATCGAAAGTCTCAAAGATCCCGACATCGACATCAACTTGGACAAAGTGATGGCAGACTTGCTCCTCGACGGGATTGAGAAATTCGTCAATCCGTTCCAATCCCTGATAGATTCCTTGCAAGAGAAAGTCCAGAAGTTGTCACCCGTCGCTTAGGGAGATATCTGTATCCTGAAAGGCAGAAGCATTTAGGAGTCGGAATAGATAATTGTTTTGCTTCCTAAATGCTGAGTTTTAAATCCTCTCTAGGAATTTTGAGATTAATGGGTTTCAAAGTTCCTAGAGAGCAAAATCATCTGCCTCCTCTAGCAGTATGAAGAAGCGATTAACTCTCTCACCCAGCAACTAGCAGAAATGACCGCAAACTATCATGGTGTCTTGGCAGGGTTAACAGCACTAGAACAAGGAAAATAAATAATGGTAACGCTACTTGAAAATCCACTGCGGGTTGGTTTGCGAAAAGAACGGGTGCCGGAACCGCAAATTCTGGTGATCTTCGGAGCTTCTGGGGATCTCACCCAGCGCAAACTGGTACCTGCAATTTATCAGATGAAGCGCGATCGGCGCTTGCCACCGGAAACTACCGTGGTGGGAGTAGCCCGCCGCCCTTGGAGTCACGATTACTTCCGAGAGCAAATGCGCGAAGGCATTGAAGAATTTGGCGGCGGCATTGGCAGTGAAGAATTGTGGAAAGATTTCGCTCAAGGTTTGTACTACTGTCCGGGCGACATTGATAACCCCGAAAGCTATGAAAAACTCAAAGCTTTCTTAGCGGAAATCGACGAAGAAAGGAAAACTCGCGGCAATCACATATTTTATCTATCAGTTTCCCCGAACTTTTTCCCAGAAGCAATTAGGCAACTAGGCGCTGCTCAAATGCTAGTTGACCCAGCAAAACACCGCTTGGTAATTGAAAAACCCTTCGGCCGCGATTTGAGTTCGGCAAAAGCTCTCAACCGAGTCGTGCAGCAGGTTTGCCAAGAAAAGCAAGTTTACCGGATCGACCACTATTTGGGTAAAGAAACTGTTCAGAATTTAATGGTGTTCCGGTTTGCTAACGCGATTTTTGAACCGCTGTGGAATCGGCAATTTGTCGATCACGTACAAATTACAGTTGCAGAAACAGTAGGCGTAGAAGACAGGGCGGGTTACTACGAATCCTCTGGGGCGTTGCGGGATATGCTGCAAAACCACTTGATGCAGATTTTCTGTCTGACGGCGATGGAACCGCCGAACTCGCTCGACGCTGACAGCATCCGCACCGAAAAGATGAAAGTTCTGCAAGCAACTCGCTTGGCAGATTTGAATAACTTGGAGTTCTCAGCGATTCGCGGTCAATATTCCGCAGGTTGGATGAAGGGCAAACCCGTGCCGGGATACCACGATGAACCGGGCGTTGCTGCCAATTCGACAACGCCGACTTTTGTGGCGATGAAATTTACGATCGACAACTGGCGCTGGCAGGGAGTGCCTTTTTACCTGCGAACCGGCAAACGGTTGCCGAAAAAAGTCAGCGAAATTGCGATTCAGTTTCGTGAAGTGCCCCTGATGATTTTTCAGTCGGCGGCGCAACAAACTACCCCTAACGTTTTGACCATGCGCGTGCATCCCAACGAGGGGATTTCGCTGAGGTTTGAGGCGAAAATGCCGGGGCCGGATTTGCGGACTCGGACGGTGGATATGGATTTCAGTTACGGTTCTTCCTTTGGGGTGACATCTTCGGATGCTTACGATCGACTGTTAATTGACTGTATGCTGGGCGACCAAACTTTGTTTACCCGTTCTGATGAAGTGGAAGAAGCTTGGCGGGTGGTAACGCCGGCGCTGATGGCTTGGGAATCGTCCAACGAACAGGAGTTGGTTCCTAAATACGAAGCGGGTACTTGGGAACCGGCGGAAGCAGAACTGCTAATTAACAGAGACGGCCGCAAGTGGCGCAGACTTTAAAAGTCAGTCGATTTTAGATTTTAGATTTACTGCACAGATGAATCTGAGAGCTTAAACTAGGGTCTAAAATTTTGGGATCTCCAGGACTACTGAACTAATGACCAATCACTGATGACTAAAAACTGACAAAGGAGAAAAAACCGATGACGATGACACCGATTAAAGCTCCGCCTCTGGTTTCGCTGCAAAATCCTAAAGATGTGTCGCTCGACCAAATAGAGGCCGAATTGAGTCAAATTTGGGAAAGTTACAGAGAATCAGGGTCAAAGGGCGATGTTTCGATCGCTAGTAGGGCAACAACTTTTACTTTTATAGTCTACGAACCCGAAGAAACTCAGCGGTTATTAGCGGATCTGGGCTTTTACGACGGGCCGGTGGACGGTATTACCGGGCCGATGACGGCATCTAGCATCAGGGCGGCTCAAAAAGCTTACGGGCTGCCGAGAACTGGCAAACCTAACGCTGAATTGCTGGCGACTTTGCGGGAAGAAGTGGCTCGCAAAAATTCAAAAGGCGAGGAGATGGGATCGAGTGGTTTGGGTTCCGGGGGCTCGGGCGTGGCTGACGCGATCGTGGCTGCCAATCCCTGCCGGATTATTGCTCTGTGCCCGACGGCGGGGGAAGATACGGGCGTACAGGCTCAAGTGGCTGCTTATTGTCCGGTTCACCAGCGCACCACTGGCAATCTGATCTGCTGCGAGTACATTACGCTCCGGGGTACGGAAGCTGCTTTGGAACGGGTCAGCGGCATCGTGACGGCGCTGACGATCGCCAATTTGCCGACGCTGCTGTGGTGGAAAGCGAATCCTGATGCCGATCGAGGTTTGTTCCAGCGGCTGGCGGCAATTAGCAGTTCTGTGATTGTTGACTCTAGCAGCTTTGCTGAGTGTGAAGCGGAATTGCTGTTGATGCAAAGTCTGATGGAAGACGGAATTCCGATCGCGGATCTCAATTGGCGCCGGCTGGCCGCGTGGCAAGAGTTGGCTGCTGAGGCTTTTGACGCCCCGGAACGCCGCGCTGCGATTCGGGAAATCGATCGGGTGACGATCGATTACGAACAGGACAATTCTACGCAAGCGCTGATGTATTTGGGTTGGCTGGCGAGCCGGCTTCAGTGGCGTCCTGTTGCTTTCAAACAGGAAGAGGGCGATTACCAAATCAAGCGAATTAAATTCGCAGGACCGGACGAACGGTTTGTAGAAGCGGAGTTGGCTGCTATTCCTACTGCTGATACGGGCGATGTCCCGGGCGATTTGATTGCTCTGCGTTTGAGTTCTACGAACGAAAAGGCTGACTGCGGTACGGTTCTGTGTTCGGAAGTGGGCGGCTGTATGCGGATGGAAACGAAGGGCGGCGCTCAAACCGATCGGTTTAACCAGGTGAGTCCTCTGTTCGATCAGGTGACGGAACAGTTGCTGGGCCAGCACTTGCAGAGTTGGGGCCGAGATGTGCTTTACGAAGAAAGTTTGGCAGTGACGGCTCAAATACTGAAGTTAGCTAAGCGGTAAAAAGAAGTTCGGCAACGGATTGTGTAACGGATGTAACGGATGTAAAGGATAGAAGGAAGAAGGAAGAAGGAAGAAGGATTGAGTTAATATTGAGTGGGGCAGGCAATGTCTGCCCTACTTTTTTAGGAGTTATGAATTATAAGTTATGAGTTTAGAATTAATAAAGTTCTTTGACTCAAAACTCTAAATTACTTCCAAAAAGCCACGAAATTACCTCTATGCTTCTCCTTCTTCCTTCGCCGCGGTTCGTTAAATATGTATTGTTTGAGCGGTTCGAGAGCAATACTCATAATTTTATCACCGAGCGGTTTTCAGTATTTTTTGTAAATAATTTAGAACTATGGCTTTATTAATTGCTGGCGAACGCAGCGGTGCGGGAAAGACGACTGTGACGATCGCCCTTTTAGCTTATTTAATCCGCCGCGGCTTGAACATTCAATCTTTTAAGGTGGGCCCCGATTACATTGACCCCATGTTTCATGCTTTTGTTACTGGTCGCCCCTGTCGGAATTTAGACCCGGTATTAACGTCTGAATCTTATGTAAAAAAGTGTTTTTCTCGTCATATTCAAGATGTCGATTATGCCTTAGTTGAAGGGGTAATGGGACTATTTGATGGAGTGAGTCGAAAAAATCAGGAATCACGAAGGCACGACACGGATTTTGACACGGATACACGGATTAATTATCGAAAAGAAGAAGGCAATTATGATTTTTCCTTTGCTTCTACGGCTCATGTGGCTTATTTGTTGAATTTGCCAGTATTGTTTGTGATAGATTGCAGCAGGCTCTCTGGTTCTGTGGCTGCGATCGCCCACGGTTTTCGTTCTTTTAACCCTAACCTTAAATTCGCCGGTTTGGTGCTGAATCGGGTGGCGAGCGATCGACATTTGGAACTGCTTCAAGATGCTCTCCAACCGCTCAATTTACCGATTTTGGGCGTTTTGCGTAGGGATGAGGCTGTTACTATTCCCGATCGACATTTGGGTTTGATTCCTGCTGAGGAGTTGCCGAATCTTCATGCTGCGATCGATAAACTGGCTGATTTGGCTGCTGTTAGTTTTGACTGGGAGCAACTTTTGCCTTTGTTGGCTGCAACTCGAAATGGGGGGGGTGAGGGGTCAGAGCAACTTTTGGATAGGCCCAGTCTCCCTTCAGGGATTGAAGCTCAAAAAGATGATGTTGTCAACAGTTTGGGAAAACAATTTGGAGTGAGGATTGCAGTTGCGCGCGATCGGGCTTTTAATTTTTACTATCAGGATAATCTTGATTTCTTGGAAGAGTTGGGTGCGGAGTTGGTATTTTGGAGCCCGCTTGATGACTCGGTTTTTCCTGACAATGTGCAAGGGTTATATTTTGGCGGCGGTTTTCCCGAAGTGTTTGCTCAAAAATTGAGCGGTAATGTTTTAATTCGGGATGCGGTAAGAAGTGCTATTTTTTCGGGAATGCCGACTTATGCGGAGTGCGGCGGTTTGATGTACTTGTGCGATTCTATTGTAGACTTCGATGGCAATTCTTGGCCAGGGGTGGGAGTGTTGGAAACTGCTGCTGCGATGGGAAAGCGTTTGACGCTGGGATACCGAGAAGCTGTGGCGGTGAGGGATAGTTCGGTGTTAACTGCTCTCGATGAGGTTTGGGGACATGAGTTTCATCGATCGCATTTAACTGTGGAACCGAGTAATCCAGTTTATCACAGTTGGAGGTACGGGAAGCGGGGGGAAGTTGAGGCGGTTGCTGAAGGTTGGGGAGTTTGTCAGGTGCACGCTTCTTATTTGCATTTGCATTGGGGTGCTCGGCCTGATATTCCGGCTCGTTTTTTGCAGCAGTGTGCTGATTTTGATTGTAAGGGTGTTTTGGGCGATCGATCTCAAGTAATATCTTTTTAACCAACCGCGAAGACGCTTATGACACGAAGGAAGAGAATGAAGAGGAAGCAGAAAATAGGTAATGTCTGTAGCGCTTTGGCAGTAAATCAATTCAGTTTTTTTGAGAAGTCGAAAAGCCTGTTACTGGCTGCACCCAGGGTATAAATAAATTGGTCTTACTATTTATATTAGAATATTTATGACGGAGAAAGCTAGGGATGTTGGGATTTATGAGCGAATTAATTTTGACTAAGCAGTTGTCCGCACGATGGGTGACACCGGAGAATTTTCGGAGTTACGGTCAAGTTATCTTTGCGGCGGTTGATGGCAAGTCTTTCGATGCTGAGGATGCTCAGTTAAACTTGCAAAATGGCATTCCTAGATTTTACATTATGCGGCTCCAGAAAGAAGGTCGCAAGTTTGGCAAAATTACCCGTCACATTCAATGTACTCAGTGTTTGGGTTCTTTGGAGGGGAAGGATTGGTTGATGGCGGTTGCGCCTCCTGGGGATAGCTATAAACCGAGTTTAGAGGATATGGCTGCTTTTCGGATTCCGGGCAATTGTTTTATTAAGTTAGATGTGGGGACTTGGCACGCTGGGCCGTATATTGATGCGGATTTTGTTGATTTTTACAATTTGGAATTGAGCGATACTAATGTGGTTGACCATTTTACCTTTGATTTTGTGAAAAATCACAATCTGGAGTTTGAGATTGTTTGATATTGCGATTTGTAGTTGCGCTTTTTTCTGGTGATTATTGTTATAGGTTGGTTTTTTGAGTAATATTTTTTAAACGCAGAGGTCGCAGAGGACGAGAAGGAGGGATTCGCAAATGATTGGAGAAGTTTTTTGGTCTTACTAAGCTGAATCGCCACTAGGAAGTATAAAATTTACAAGTGTTAAAATAGGTGCAATTGTCATGCCTGAGCAAAAGTATAGCATTGTTCTGCGCGAATGTCGTTTGTTAGGTGCGATCGACAGTCAAACAGTGGATATCGCCATAGATGGGGACAAAATAGCCACCGTATCGCCGCAGATTCCCGAATTGGGAGAATCCGAAATTGACGTTGGAGGCAAATTAGTCAGCCCCCCGTTTGTGGAGTCGCACATTCATCTCGATTCGGCTTTGACTGCGGGGGAACCGCGATGGAATCAAAGCGGCACTTTGTTCGAGGGAATTCAAATTTGGGGGGAACGTAAGCAAAGTTTAACTCTGGAAGATGTCAAAAAACGGGCTGTTGAAACTTTAAGGCTGCAAGCGTCTCAAGGGATTTTGTTTGTCAGGAGTCACGCTGATGTTAGCGAACCGACGCTGACTGCTTTGCAAGGACTTTTGGAAGTTCGAGAACAAGTCAAAGATTGGATGACTCTGCAAGTTGTGGCTTTTCCCCAAGACGGGATTTACGGAAGTCCAGAAAATGACAAACTTTTAGAGAAATCTCTGGATATGGGTGCGGATGCTGTGGGCGGGATTCCGCATTATGAGTTGACGCGGGAAGATGGGGTGAAGTCGGTTGAGCGAATTTTTGAACTTGCGGAAAAATACAATAGATTAATAGATGTTCACTGCGATGAAATCGATGATGAACAGTCGAGATTTTTGGAAGTTGTAGCAGCTTGTGCGATTAGAAGCGGGGCGGGTTCGCGGGTGACGGCTAGCCACACGACGGCTTTCAGTTCTTATAACAATGCTTATGCTTTTAAGCTGATGGGAAGTTTGGCAAAATCGGGAATTAATTTTATTGCCAATCCTTTAATTAATATCACCCTGCAAGGCCGCGCTGATACTTATCCCAAACGCCGTGGGGTGACGCGAGTTAAGGAGTTGTGGCAGCAGGGATTGAATGTGAGTTTTGGCCACGACTGCGTGCAAGATCCTTGGTATAGTTTAGGTACGGGAAATATGTTGGATGTCGCTCATATGGCGGTTCATGTTTGTCAGATGACAGGAATGGCTGAGATTGTAGCTTGTTTTAATATGGTCACTGTCAACGGTGCTAAAACTTTGAATTTGGGAGATGATAATTATGGGATAGAGGCGGGGAAACCTGCAAATTTGATTGTGTTGGATGCTGATGATTGTTATGATGCAATTAGGAGGCGCGCTGCGGTTCGGTATGTGATTTCGCGCGGTAAGTTGCTGGCGGAAACTTCACCTGCTAAAATTAGTTTTTATGCTATTTGACAAACAATATTTGAAGTTGTTAAATTGTGAATCAAGGTGCTATTCCCGATGAGATTCCCAGAAACTTGCCAGAGCAACTTCTGTTGCAAGATGCTAAGGCTGGTAATTGCATAGTAATTCATTGCGGTACAGATAGATTGTTGGGGGATGCACCGAGACTTATTGCTGTTTATGGCGGGAATTCAGAAGAGTGGGATAAAATGACAAGTATTGAGGCTTTTGAAATTAATGGAGCTTCCGTACAAGTCCATTGGTTTCGGAACAGTCAGACTCTTCAAGATGTGGAGTTTAAGTTCAAGCGACAGTATCCTAAAACAGCACCTAAAAATTTGTAGGTAATCAAGTTATGAAAATTCGTTGTATTGCTAAGACTGGTGCATCTCTTCCTGAAACATATATAGATCCGCCACGGGGTTACACTAGAACAGTTGAGTTATCACTAACTATAGGCAAGGAATATGTTGTTTATGCTATCCGAGAATGGAGAGGGACTATTTGGTACTATATTTGTGATGATCATTACAGCTATTATCCTATCCATAATCCGGCACCGCTGTTTGAAGTGGTTGACAGTAGGGTTTCTAAGTATTGGCGGTTTGAACTTTCGCCCAATGGTTTGTTAATGATAGCGTTTGAGCAGTGGTTTGCTGACCCTTATTTTTATGATAAGCTGACGGATCAGGAAGAGGCGGAGGTTGAGATTTTTGAGAAGGTTAAGGAATTGATGGATGCTGAGGATTTTGCTTTGCCTCTGCTGGATGTTGCAGTTGAGAAGTTGCGGGAAACTGTCAGTGTTTGAGTGGAAAAGTGCGATATTCAATTGATTTTGTTAACCAGCTTGACTCACACACCTCCAAATAGTATAAAATATCAAGTAGCAGAATATTGTGAAATAAAATGGACGAAAAACTTGAAATCAATAGAAGCTATGACACACTAGACGGCGATGATGATGTTTTGTTATTGGGTCAAGCTACTTTTACGGTTCGCCGATTTAAAGAGCTAGCCTCCAGTAAGTTTAACAAGATAATGCTTCAGACTTATGTAGCAGAAACGGTTCTTCTGGGTTTTTGGTGAAAACCGTATAATGAGATACCACTACTTGATTTCTACCCTATGGATATTCATCT
>NZ_JAUBPO010000019.1:0-75121 GCF_036700785.1 Microcoleus sp. S28C3
TTAATCAATCCTCAACATTTAAGAAATTGGTTTGCTAATTGTTGCTATTGTACTTCATAACAGCGGGAACCGCTGTAAGTACGTGGCAGCGTATCCGTTTTTGGGCTGGGTCAGGGAGAGCCGTTAAGTATTTTGACCGATCACTTGTACTTTTATGTACTATATTTAATGAAAAGAAACAAATTTAGGCTAGCAATCCGCCTCGAACGGGTGCATTTTCCGCTCGCCTAAAACTTGCAATGCGATCGGTCAATGATGAAGAAGGAAGAAGGAAGAAGGAAGAGGGATGAAGCAAGAGGGAAGAAGGAAGAAGGAAGAATAAAGAATGTTTGAACTTTCGACTTCCCATCCCCGATGCCCGATGCCCGATGCCCGATGCCCGATGCCCGATGCCCAATTCTCAATTTAACCTGTAATTTTCAGAAGATAAGAGGAAAATAAACGAGTGCCTCAGTATCAATTCACTCAGGCTAGACGCTACGATCCACAAGCGATCGCTCAGTATTACCGCAAACGTCCTTGGAAAGCAATTTGGCGCGCAATTACCGTTATTTGGTCTTTTGCAGGCTTTGTGCTGGGGATGCTGTGGGACAGTTGGCAGCACGAAGTCGCAGCACACCAGCCGGAACGGGCCGCCCACCTGCGACAAATACTCACTCGCTTGGGCCCCACTTTCATTAAAGTCGGTCAAGCCCTTTCTACCAGACCGGATTTGATCCGCAAAGACTTTCTCGAAGAATTGATCAAACTTCAGGATCAATTGCCACCGTTTGACTCGGTGCGCGCTTTCGAGATTATTGAAGCGCAACTCGATCGCAAAATTAGCGAAACCTATAGCGAAATCTCCCCCGAACCTGTCGCAGCGGCAAGTCTCGGTCAAGTCTACCGAGCTCGCCTCCTCACCGGGGAAGCAGTAGCAGTCAAGGTTCAGCGACCGAATTTGCTACCAGTCTTGAGCCTCGATCTTTATTTAATGCGCTGGGCGGCTGGATGGTTGGGCCCATTGTTGCCGCTGAATCTCGGTCACGACCTTTGTTTAATAGTCGATGAATTCGGTATCAAATTGTTCGAGGAAATTGATTATATCAATGAAGGGCGGAACGCCGAGAAATTTGCTACAAATTTTGCCGACGACCCGACAGTAAAAGTTCCGAGTATTTACTGGCGTTATACATCAAATTGCGTTCTGACTCTCGAATGGATTGAGGGCATCAAGCTGACAGATATAGAACGTGTTAAAGCCGCAGGTTTGGATACCGATAGTTTAATTGAAGTCGGAGTCCGCAGCGGTTTGCGGCAGTTGCTCGAACACGGATTTTTTCACGCTGACCCCCATCCGGGAAATCTGTTTGCCTTAGCGGACGGCCGCATGGCTTACATTGATTTTGGGATGATGGATCAGATGGAAGAAACAACTAAAGAAACTTTGGTTGATTCTGTCGTTCATTTGATCAACAAAGATTATTTAGAGTTAGCCAAGGATTTTGTAAAACTTGGCTTTTTGACTCCAGATACAGATATTATGCCGATCGTCCCGGCGTTGGAATCTGTACTCGGTGATATCGTCGGCGAAAAGGTGTCAGATTTTAACTTCAAGACGATTACAGACCAGTTTTCGGAGTTGATGTACGATTATCCTTTCCGAGTGCCGGCGAAATTTGCCTTAATTATTCGCTCTCTGGTGACAGAAGAAGGTTTGGCCCTGACGCTGAATCCCGATTTCAAGATAGTCGAGGTGGCGTATCCTTATGTAGCGCGGCGTTTGTTGAACGGAGAATCTCCGGCACTGCGGCGGCGTCTGATTGAGGTATTATTCAAAGATGGCAAATTCCAGTGGAACAGGTTGGAGGAGATGATCGCGATCGCCAGATCAGATCGCAGTTTCGACTTGCTCCCCACCGCCCAACTAGGCTTGCAATATTTGCTGTCAGATGAAGGGTCGTTTTTGAGACGCCAATTGATATTGGCTTTGATAGAGGACGATCGACTCCACACCGAAGAAGTTCGCCGCCTGTGGAACTTAGTCAAGGAAGACTTGCAACCAGGTCGCCTGTTTAACGTTGCTCTAGGCGCTTTGGCGGATTTTTCCACAACAGGAGCAGCGGCGCTAACTCGATTTTAATTAGAAGGAAGAAGGAAGAGGGAAGAAGGAAGAAGGAAGAGGGAAAAAGAAATAAAAATAATTATACTTTTGCCAATTCCCAATTCCTAATTCTCAATTCCCCACTCCTAATTCTCAATTTCCAATTACCAAATTAAGGAATTATTCGTGTATTATTTTCCAGAACCTCCCTATTTTTTAATGTCGGCTGGATTACTAGCAGGTATGGCTTCCGGCCTAGCATTTGAAGCAACTCTCAAACAAGCCGTACAACTGTGGTCTAAAAATCGTTCTACTCGCACTTTGGCTGACCTGCAAGGGCTGCAATTGCTGATACCTTTTCTGGGAATGGCTGGCGGAATTTGTGTATTTTTAGCTTCGGGGATGGAGATTTTTGCCTTCCCAAAACTACTTTGTTATGCGCTAGCTTTGCCACTGACGGTACTTACTGCCTGGCTAGTTTGGACTCAGCTAGGCAAGCTTTTGATCGAGCTAGAACGGGGAGGTTCCCAAGCGCTGGATCTGGATTCTTTTGAAGGATAAGAGTTAACTATCAACCTCTTTTGTGAGTAGCAAGGGGGTTGATAGTTATCTAGTTATCTAGGATTATCCTAATTAGAGGCTTTGGGAACCGCCGAGAACGCAGATGAAGAGAAAGAAGAGGATGACAACTTAGGCAGTAATTTGTGTAAAATTTTCAAGATTTAAAATCTAAAATCTAAAATCTAAAATCTAAAATCGAATGAGTATTTTAATTGTTACGGGTGCGGCGGGATTTATTGGGTCTAACTTAGTAGAAACTCTTTTAAATCGAGGAGAGACGGTGATCGGTGTTGATGAGTTCAACGATTATTACGATCCGGCCCTCAAGCGCAAGAATATTGCACGATTTGAAAAGTATCCGGGTTTTGAATTGGTGGAAGGCGATATTTTGTCTCTAAATTGGCGAGGTCTTTTATCTGATGTTAAGGTAATATTTCATCAGGCGGCGCAAGCAGGAGTTCGTGCTAGCTGGGGCGACGGTTTTCGCAGCTATACCGAACGCAATATTAACAGCACTCAAGTATTGTTAGAAGCGGCCAAAGATGCGCCAAGATTGCAAAAGTTTGTGTATGCTTCTTCTTCTTCAATTTACGGCAATGCTGAATCTTTTCCCACGAATGAAAATGCTTGTCCGCAGCCAGTTTCTCCTTACGGAATTACGAAATTAGCCGGTGAACGTTTGTGCGGGCTTTATTACAAAAATTTTGGCCTTCCGACTACTTCGCTGCGCTATTTTACTGTTTACGGGCCGAGACAGCGCCCCGATATGGCTTTTCACAAGTTTTTTAAATCGATTTTGTTTGACGAGGCGATTTCAATTTTCGGGGACGGATTGCAAACGCGCGATTTTACGTTTATCAGCGATTGCGTTGCTGCGAATTTAGCGGCGGCTGAGGTTCCGGAAGCTGCGGGGGAAGTTTTTAATATTGGTGGGGGAAGCCGGGTAGTTTTGAGAGAAGTTATTGATACAATAGAGAGAATTGTCCATCGACCAATTCGGATCGATTTTACCGAAGCTGCGAGGGGAGACGCGCGGCACACTAGCGCGGATGTGTCTAAAGCCAATAAAATCTTAGGCTATCAGCCGCAGGTTGCTTTAGAAGAAGGTTTAAGGCGCGAATGGGAGTGGATTCAGTCTTTGTACAGTTAGATTACAGTTAGATGCTATAGCAATCCTAAATCATTTGTGAATTTCTTACTCCCTCCCCGATGCCTTGGGGAGGGTTGGGGTGGGGTAAAAAATTTACGACTCATTTAGGATTGCTATATCTATCCCAGAAATTACGCCACTTAAATTGAACATTGTTAACTTTTTGAATTCCCCAACTTTTGAGATTTCTCTGCAAGCGAACCAACAAATTTGGAGGCGCGAGTTTTGGCTGTATTTCCGGCGAATTCAAATAGCGGTAGTGCAGAAATACCTCCCGATACGGAATCTCAACATCTTCGCCAGCACACAATCGAGTAAACTTTGCAGCCGAAATACTCATGTAGTGCAAATAAGTCAGCCGCCGTCCTTTATCATATAAAACATCATCTATCACATCAAATTGAGAAGACCAATGATTTCCCGTTACCTGTTCGGGTTGAGCATATGCAAAGTTGTAAAAAGAGATTTTGCTGCGGGCGACTAAATAGTTAAGTAAAGATTGGTCAGCGCCCCGTAAAGACATAATTTCCGATTCTCCTGATGTTAATTTTTCTAAAAGTTGATAGCAATTATTTCGATTGAAAACCCCTGGTTTTGACGCAAACCAACCCGCACAAAAAGTATGAGATTTCAGTTCGTCCAAATTTAAAATTTGAGGTAATTTTGGGGATGACAAATCAAATATATAATTGAGGTCTGATTTGTATTGAAAATCGTTTGCTACCCAATCAAAATCATCAAGCTGTTGATAAATGTAGTCTAGAGAACCCATTAACAGAGTGTCTGCGTCAAAATAGATAAATTTATCAAAAGGGCCGTCGAAACAACATAATTTTCGGTGCATTTCCAAACATTGAACAGGTTTCAAACCTTTAGATTGCCAAACTTTTTGAGCTTTTGCATGAGTTTTCCAAATTTGAGTTGCAAAGTCTTCCCAGAAAATGATTGAATCGCTATTTTTAAACAGGGTGACATGAGGACGAGTTGCAATTTCTCCTCGCACTTTTTTCAGTCGATTATCATAGGGAATGATACAAACTGGAATATTTTTTGCCCCGTTGACTTCGAGACTGTTTAATAAAGCGACTAAGTGGTCGAAAACAACATCATTTGCTAGAATATAAATGCCATCAGTCATCGGATTTTAGATTTTAGATTTTAGATTTTAGATTGAAGAATTCTACTCGTTACTAGGCTCGGTCTGGAAATCAGTTAATTTATTAGTCCGCGTGGACTTTGTTTGTGTGCTTGCGTTGCTAGAGATTTTAATCGCCGTGTGACTACAAACAATATTATTTATCCATGCCAATATCGAAATATTTTTTGCACTAAATTTTGTTTTTCCTCTTCCTCATTGAGATAACGATAATGTTTCCAAAGTTTCCAATAAGGACTACCCGATTTAATTGGTATGCCAGCCCAGTGAATATATTTTAACCTTTTGCCTTTGTCATAAAGAACATAATTTATTTCTTTAAAATGCTTGGAACCAGCCCAGCTTCCAGGTTCGGTTGCTGAATCTTTAACAAGATTGCAGCGTTTGGGAATGAGCTTGAGAATGATATAATTTAGTATAGGTTGGTCTGTGACATTTTGAGTAAAGTCAAAATATTCTCGATGCTGCGAACATTCTCGCAAAATTTCATACATTTGCGATTCTGTAATAGTTCCTTTTCTGGAAGCCCAAAAACCGCTGTTGAATACATCTTGAAGCTGGGAGTCTGTAAAAATATTTTGTTCTTTTACAAGTGGTGAGAATACATTTCGCAGTTTTTCGCTGAGGTGGTGGTAGTCGCAGCAAAAAAAGTCTACTTCTGATAGTTTGTTAAGGTTGGCTGCGATGTCTTCAAAGACGATGATATCGGTATCGATGTACAGAAATTCATCAAGGGGGCCAAACCAGGCGGCGAGTTTTCGCATTTTATTAGGCAGTGCTAAAAAGTTGCGATCGAACATTTGGCCAATTTCTCTGGTAAACTGTTCCACAAACTCCAGATTTGGGAACAATCGCACCCCGTGGAGACTGCTGAGTGCGGCTGCCACTTGCTGATAATTGTCGTCGAAGGGAATCATAAAAATTGGTACTTGACAATTGTACAGACGTATGCTGTTTAAAAGTGCGATCGCACTTTCGATCACCTTATCATTCGCAACAATATAAATACCGCGACTCATACATTTATCCTCAACCTTCTCAATACCCTTTTTAACAAATTCGGCGCAGGAACCTCAGTATAAGACTTTGGCGCTTGGGCAAAAATCGGACGCTTGGACGGTTCGCGGAGATAGCGGTAATGCAGGAACAAATCGTGATAGGGAAACTCAATATTTTCCCCCGCACAAACTCTCCGAATTAAATCCGGCTGCACACCAATATAATGAATGTAAGTAAGTCGGTTTCCCTTGTCGTACAAAATCCGATATTGCTCTTCAAAATGTTTAGAAGTGACGCTGCACCCAGTTTTTTCGCCATCCGGGAGGCTATAAGCAAAATTATAGCTATTCATCCCCGTTTTCATCACCATATAATTGAGCAACGGCTGTTCTCCCGCACCTTCATAAAGAATTTCCGCCTCGCCCGATTGCAGTTGAGCTAGCAGCCATTCCCTAGTATTTTGCTCAAACAATCCTTGCTTGCTGGCGTAAAATCCAGAACAAAATATTTCCGAGTCTATCCGATTTTGCTCAAAAACTTCGAGGAGTTTTGGTGACTGAATATTGTATACTTTAGTTGGGTCGCGAAATTGAAAATCATAAACCACAAAATCAGATTCCTCTAACTTCTGAAAAACCGCATCAAGGGAATTCATCACCAAAGTATCGGCATCCATATAGATAAACTTTTCAAACGGGCCGTCGAAAGCGCAAAAGCGTCGGTGTGCGCCGTAAAGCCGGAATTTTTTGGGGTTCAAACGCTCTGGTGCGGCTGCTTGCATGAATTTATCCCATCGCTGAATAGATGCGCTATCTTCATAAACAAAGACGTTGGGACGGTTGACTATTTCAGCTTTGATTTGCTCGATTTGGTCGTCGAAAGGATAAATACAGACAGGAGTATTTGAGCCTAAGATAACTTCAATACTGTTGAGCAAGGCAATTAGTTGGTCGTAAACTGTATCGTTGGCAAGCGTGCAAATTCCATTCATATATATAGTCTCGCGAAGGCGGACTTTGTTTGTGTAGAAGCGGTTTCAACCGCCGAATCATTTAGTAAAATGGTAGAGGAGGGCGAGCCCGGGTGACTGCAGCACAGAACCGAAAACCGGAGACTACGCCAAATCCACAGCTACGCGAAAACCGATCTTCCTGCGGCGACCGCCCGCCGAAAGCCAGTTACGATCGGCACTGCGACAATTGACCGCATAGTTGTCCCAGGAACCGCCACGCAGCATACGGTATTCAGATGTGCCCGTTTCCCAGCAACTTCCGTCAGTTGGTGCGCCGTTATAGTTTTCGTGCCACCTATCGCTGCACCATTCCCAAACATTGCCGTGCATATCGTACAGTCCAAAGGCATTGGGGGGAAATCTCCCGACATTGGTTGTTTCTTTGCGGGAAAGTCCTTTGGGAGCGTTTGCGTAGGGGTAGTATCCGTGATAATTTACTAAATCCGGGGTAATGTTTTCTCCAAAATGAAATTCGGTTGTGGTTTTCGCACGACAGGCGTATTCCCATTCTGCTTCACTCAGGAGGCGATATTTTTTCCCGTTTTTTTGCGAGACTTTGGCACAGAATTCGACGGCATCATCCCACGATACATTTTCTACACAACGTTTTTCACCTTTGAAACCCGATGGGTTGTTTCCCATTACTGCTTCCCACTGTGCTTGGGTGATGGGGTATTTGCCTGCAAAAAAAGCCGGTACCGTGACTAGATGGTGCGGATTTTCGTAATCATATCGTCCTTGTTCACTGTTAGGCGAACCCATCATAAATGTGCCTCCGGCAATATAAACCATTTCCAGCACAACTCCATTCCCTAAGTCTTCGGCGAAGAAGTGAGCATAATAAGGGCAGCGACTGTTTTCTTTTCCTTTAGCATTTACTGTTATCGCATCAAAGTCAAAAGTTGGAAAATATTTTTGTAACTGCTTTTTTATATTTGGTTCATCTCTATCCTTCAGCACCAAAAAGGCTGCAAACTTCACCTGCAGCGATTCATCTTGCAGTGCCCCAACGATCAAATCTAAACCAACATCTCCATATCTGATTGCTTCAGACAGTGCAGCAATTTTTACCTCGACAATCGGTGAATCCAAACGACTCTTAACGCCGGAAATCCCGCCTAAAACGGCTGCACCCAATGGCACTTGAGATTCACCGCCCTTGACGGCATCGTATTCTCTGGGTTGATTTTGGTTTTGTGTCATTGCACTATTTCCTGAGATACAAAGTTAGACAACCAATTGAGCAAGTTTAATTCATGGAGAATGATTTGTCTGGCTTCGGCAATTTTCTCCCTCGCTTCATGCCAATAATCCGCATTAGCAACAACCTCTTTAATAAATTCTACTCCGTTCTCATCCAAACTCGGCAGCCTCAGAAAACTCCCTGCCGGCAACAATTTATCCGCCGCAGAACCTCCGTAATAAATTGGCAAACACCAAGCTAATAAAGCATCCCAAAGCTTCTCGCTGACATACAAATCGTTTTCTGCATAATTTTCAATAGCTAAGTTGTAATAGTATGGTGCGACGGCGTGCCATTTATTGTTTACAGTGCCGTTTCCCTGTGCCCAAGTTGGCAAGTTTCGCCCGTAAAGGTCAAAATCTAATTTTTGCGATCGCAGCAATTTGATAAAGTCTAGTCTGTGGCGGTGATTGGCGGTGCGGCTAACACCTGAAGTAATCCAAGAACAGGATTTAGTTTTCGGCGGCGCAGGCATTTCATCGAGTTCTCGAAACGAGTTAGAGTGATACCAAATCGCGGGCATATAATCTGGTTTTGGTGCGAAGTCGTCTGGCCCGGAAACGTAACCGCAATAAAGTTTGGCTTGTTCGTAGTTGGCTTTGGTAATTTCAATAACTTCTGGTAATGGTGGCTCGCGGATCAGGTAAATTATGCGTTCCTTGGGGACACCGCGCAATTTTTCTCGAATGTCCTTTTCTGGATTTTGGGGGCTTGGACGGCGGATTTTGTCGAGCCATGACTGCTTTTTGGGCGATCGGGGAAAGTCGAATTGATACATGAGTAAAAAGTCTGGTTCTGGGTGATTTGCTAGCATTTGAATGTTTCCCCATTTGCCGAAGTTGTGGGGGGTTTGTTGCCACAGCCAGTCGCTTTGGTTCATGCCTGGATAGGTGGTGATTGTGCCGATGATTTTTGGGTTCATTTTAATAATAAATCTGGTTTTCGCGTGGACGGGGCGGGTTTATGAGATTATTTATTTGAGGCGAGGATTGTGGGTGAAACCCGCCCATACGGATTTTTAAATTATGGGATGCGGATTAATGAATAATTTGCGATCACACTTGGTCATCCACATAACTCAAAATTCTCTCGATCCGATTTTCCCACGAAAATTGCTTGACAAAATCCATTGTTTCTGCATAACCTTCGCTCTTCCTTGGATATTTGGTTAAACTATCTCGAATGCTTTGCGCAAAGTGGTGCGGGTTATCCGGTTCGCACCAAGTGGCTGCTATATTTCCCGATTTAAATTCCATTAAAGATGCAATCTCCGTCGCTACAATCGGAGTTCCTGATGCCATGTAATCAAAGAATTTTAAAGGAGATGTGAACGTCGCGGCCTCTGTCAAACAGTGCGGGTGAGTCAAAACATCGGCTGCTTGCAGCAAGCTAGCCAGTTGATTTTGAGGCAGGTATCCGAGAAATTTAATGTTGTTAACTTGCTTGGATTTTGCTAATTGCTGGTAGGCTGTTACTTGGGATGAATCACCGCCCGCGATCGCAAATTGAACCCGCGGCAATTCCTTAGCCACATCCACCAACATATCAACACCTTTAAACGGGTAAAGTCCTCCCGCATAAACTGCTAAATGCTGTCTGTCATCTTCTAATAATTGGTGTCGCCAATTCTGGGCAGCTTCTGTTTGTCGGGCGAGAAACAAATGGTTAAAACCGTTGTGCAGCTTAATTACTTTTTCCGGCGGCATCCCATTTTTAATCATGCTGTCTCGGACAGTATCTGCAACAGTTACAGCAATTTGAAATAGAGGATTGCGAACTATTTCTGGTTGAAAACTTTTGTCTTCGTGGTGGTGCTGTTCGTAGATAGCGGGAATACCGTTTTTAATGGCAGCTTTGACAAAGTTCCAGTCGCGGGTGTGGACAATTTTAGTGGATTTAACCAGGTGAATCGGTAAATAGTATTTTGAGACGATCGTACTCGCACTCGTCCACTTGCTGTCCAAAAGGTCGATCGGCCACGGGACGGGCAAATCTGCTACTTTTAATTGTTCCTGAAGATTGTAAATTTTTGCAAGTTGGTCATCCGGTTTCCTCGGTTGAAAAGGACGAAGTAAATCAACGGGATTCCAAGCATTCCATCCTTTGCGGAGGTATACCAAAACTGCTGGATAACCGAGGTTTGCTGCGGCATTGGCAGAGTGCGCAACTTGAACTAAGCTCGCTACATTGGGTTGCGGCAAAATATTTCTGGTAAAAAATACATAATATTTGGACATGGGAATTGGGAATTGAGAATTGGGAATTGGGAATTGGGAATTGGGAAAATAACAACTGCCAACTGCCAAATGACTATTTTTTAATAGCTTGACGCTTAATAGTATTTTCTATAAATTCTAAAGTAGTGAAAATATTAGCAGCGGAGTGAAAAGATTCTCTGATTAACTCGTCTCTTTCTTCGGGAGAGTCTACCATTTCATCTACTAGCAATTTGAGGTAAGCTATCATGGGAGTCAGGCGAGTGCGAATTTCGTAAGAACCTCTAATTAGAGCTTCGTCACGAGCGGTTTCTTCGGCAAATTGCACGGAATACAAGCGAGTGTAGTAACCTCCTTTTGCTAGCAATTCTTCGTGGGAGCCCATTTCTACGACTTGTCCGCGATCGATCACGGCGATTTTGTTGGCTTTTTGGACTGTGGAGAGGCGGTGGGCGATGACTAAGGTTGTGCGATCGCAGCTCAATTTCTCGATCGCCGCTTGCACGTACCTTTCCGAAACCGTATCCAGCGAACTCGTTGCCTCATCTAAAATTAAAATTTCCGGGTTTTGTAGCAAAGCTCTAGCAATTGAAATTCTCTGACGCTGCCCTCCCGATAAGATCACGCCCCGATCGCCAATTTGAGTATCAAACCCCTCCGGCAACAGTTGGATAAACTCGTAAGCATTCGCTCCCTTCGCCGCTTCCACAATTTCTTCCTCAGTCGCTTGGGGCCTAGCGTAAGCAATATTTTCGCGCACTGAAGCATTAAACAAAAACGTATCTTGGCTAACAATACCCATCGCTTGTCTGAGACTTTTTAGCTCAAATTCGCGCAAATCCCTGCCATCGATCGAGATATGACCTTCAGTAGGATCGTAAAATCTCGGCAGTAAATCTGCCAAAGTTGACTTACCAGAACCCGAAGTTCCTACCAAAGCCAACGTAGTGCCGTGAGGTAGAAATAAATCTACTCCTTTAAGAACTAAATTTTTGTGATTCGGATAACTAAAAGATATTTTATTAAAATGAATTCCCGATCGCAAATGAGTGTACGGCACAGAACCGTTCAGCATAAATGGCTTGTCGTCGCACCTCAAAAACTCATTAACCACCTCTACACTAGCCGATGTATTAGCAAATTGACTGCGCCCGCTATTCAATTGAGAAATTAAAGGAATTAACCTAAACATTACCAATAAATAGGTCAATAAAATGGTAGAAATAGACTCTATCTCATTCGCAAATATTGTGCGACCTATAAATACAATCAAAATTATAACTATTAAATTAACAACTTCGTTAATAGGGGCGATCGCCGCATAATTTACCTGAGCCTGAAAATCCGCTTGTTCTCGCCTTTGAATTAAATGCTTGATCCGCTGATACTCCCTTTCCTCGTTCCCTGTTGACTTGACCAGCCGAATCCCAGTAATGGTTTCCAGCACCCTAATCGAATAATCTTTCGACATTTCAGAAAGCAGGTAGCCAAAATGCTTGGAACGGTTAATAATATATTGATTTGTCCAAGCAACAAACGACAGCAAAACTGTAGCTGTCACCGTCAGTTTCCACGAGAGAGAAAGCAGCAGACCCACAAACACCAAAACCGTGATTGAGGTAGTAAACATTCCTATCGCCGTGCCAACTGCACTAGCAGTCCGACCAATCTCTCCGCCCAATCTATTAATTAAATCCCCGACTTTAGTTTTAGAGTAAAAATCTAAATCTACTTCTAACAACAACCGCAAACCTGCTTCTCGCAAATCAAAAGTCAGAGAGCGCGTCAGAGAAGTAGCTACTAAAGTATTGATATAACTCGCAATATTTTTCAAAAAAATTGCCAGAACAATCGCGCCGGTCATCACCATTAAACGCTGATTTCCTGGCATTCCCTCAAAGGGATACATCAAAGTTTTAATTAGAGGTGGAGCGCCGCGCAGCTCGATAGCTTCCTCTAAAAAACTTAAAAGCACTGGTACAATCAGAGTAGTGCTGATACCGTTGAATAAAGCGCCAGAAAAGCCCAGCACCACGGTTAAGAGAATCCTGCCGGGATATCGTCTGGCAAATTTTAGGAGTAGCTTATTGGCAGACATGAAGCATTCCCAGCTAAACAGTACGGCATCTCAAAATATTCTTTAATAACAGCCAGTTTTTCTTCCTCCATTGAGTAGTTTTAAAATAACCTTTACATACCTGCAATTATATCTGAAAGTATCGGTTTCATTGCTTGAATACTATATTCTTTCACACATCTTTCCCGAGCTTTCATTCCTTGTAAATTAGCCGCTGTAAAATTTTGAAATATCCATTTAATTTTTTGTGAAATTTGAGCGGGAGAACTCGGATCGACTAAATAACCCGTTCCTCCTAAAATTGCTGGAATATCCCCCACTCGCGTAGACAAAACAGGCTTAGCCATTGCCATGCCGTCTGTCAGCTTGAGCGGAAACTGAGCCACGGCTGTGAGAGTTTCTCGCTGAGGAACAACGACAACATGAGCCCCCGCTACAACGGACGGCATCGTCTCGACTGGAAACCGTGGCAGTTTCACAATCCAACGCCCCCATTGTTTCACAAGTTTATCATCATAATCATCATAAGGACTTCCGCCGACGATAACTAATTTTAAATCGGGCTCATTTAACTGTTCGAGAGCCATCAAAACATCCTCAACACCTTTGTGAGGTCGTGGTGCTCCGGGAAACATCAAAATTCTATACCCGGACAAGCCGTAACGCTGTCTGCTCAATTCAGGATTGTATTTAGCAGGGTCGAACATTGCAGTATCCTTGCCATTAGGCAAATATACACCACCAAAACGCTGTTTTAAAAACTCAGTATCAACAGTGACTGCATCAGCACGGTGGACGAGACTTTCCATCCACTTGAGATAGAGGGGATGATCTGGTTCTCTCAATTGACCGTTGTGTTTGAAAATATCTCGATAAAGTTGTTTGAAAGAGGGACGGTATTGCCATTCATCTCCACTGTACCAGCTCAGTTCCCAGTCGTCTATATCTAAAATTATAGAGTGGCGAGTTGCCAGTTTTTTTAGCAGCGATAAACCAAAGCTTGTAGGTTTAGGTTTGACTGCATAAATAATATCCCCATCTATTTTTTTCAAAAGTTTTTGAGCATCCATCAAAAACCCCGGATAATTTTTACCCGGTATCGCACATACCGGGATGTCTCTGGGAGGAATAGCATACAATTCGTTGCCAAACTGAAATCCAACAACTTCTACATCACATTTAAGCTCGCTAAGGACTTGAGCTAAAAGAAAAGCACGAATTGCACCTCCTCCTGACAAATCGCTTACTACTAATGAAACTTTCACTGAGTATTTTGTTTAAAACATTTGTTTGATTTTCCTGCTTAACCGAACTTTTGTCAAGGCAATCGGGACTTGCACGCCCCAGACCAAAGAAACCTGGTTTTTCACCAGGGAAAAGGGCAGCAACGAAGTATTTTGGTAAAAAAAGCGCAGTGATGTATCTATGACTTTTATTCAAGCCAGCAATACTTACTATAGGTAAAGTTTCGGATATGTTGAGGCTAATTTTTTGGAATTATTGGCTTAATTTTGTTGCTTTTGATGCAGTTTGTCAACAAACTTTAATTATTTTAAACGCCAGGGATTGTTAAGTTGATTTTGTAAAAATATTTTAGCGATGCGATCGACTATTCTAGTAAAGAGCGATCGCGTCACGTTCTTCGCGTACTGAGGGCGGTAAGGATAAGTGCAGTGCATTACTTTAATCGGTTTGTCGATCGCATAAATTTCCTTCCACTTATCCAAGTAGTTGTAAACAGGGGACAAAGTTGTCATTTTCGGTTTCACCGATTCAACAGCCGCCGCAAAAGCGCCCTGATCTTTCAATAATAGCACATTTTGATGCGCAACTACCATATCGAAATATTTCTTAAAATTTGTGAACAATTCCTGAGTTTTACTGCTTTTCGTAAAAGCGATAAATCCGCCATTGTATTGAATGCTATTTTCATTGAGCGGTAACCCGACAGCCTGCAAAGTTGACAGAATATCCTGCTTGACTCTTAATAAATTTGCAGCTTTAGCAATCGCAGGCTGCACATCTTCCGTCACCAACAAATCCACCCCGTCAAGAAAATCAAAAACCTCATCTATTGGCGACAGCAAACAAATATCACAATCCATATAAATAGTTTTCTCAAACAGAGATTCCCCGTACAAAGCCAGCTTAGCTAGCCGCGACGCTAAAACAGGATTTTCGTGAGAGGGTGCAGGTTTCAATATGACATTTCCGAACACCTGAAGTAAAGGGTATAAAATTTGAGGAACTCTATCTATTAAAACAATAATGGGTTCGCGGTGAAACTTCCTGACAGACGCCAGAAAATGAATGCAATCCTGGAAAGAGTAAAGACCAGTTAAAATAGTGATAAATCCCTTAACTGCTAATTTATTATGTGAATTCATTAATTTACTTATTGATTTACTTCTTTCTCTCAGTGTGTCCACTCCCAAAAGCTCTCACTCCACTTATCTCGATCGTAAAAAACTCCTTGCCATTCATAAAAATGTACAAAATCTTTTAGGTTAATTGTTTTATTGACTTGGCGGATCATATAAAGAGGTTTATCTCCATAAAAAGAAGCCCACATAGTATAACTGCTAGGCGGCCCGACAACATAGTGGCACTCAGCCAGAGCATACATATCTTCAATTAAATGAGCGCTGCCAAATTCACAGTTAAAATTATCAAATAAACTCGGTTTTTGCGAAGTATTAGAACAAATCAAAAACTTGATTGTTTTTCCTTCAAATAGCCTTACCAGAGAATTCATGACTTCTAAATATTGCTCAGTTGTGTAAAAGTATCTCCCCTTTTGATGCTGAGCATAATCCCCTTGACGGATGTGAATTCCGACGATCATATCAGAGTTATTTTTGACATTCAATATCAAACGCTCTACATTGATTCTATATCGTTCTAATGGTGCAAAATATGCTCTAATCTGGTCGGCGTACTTGTGTAACTTGGGGACATCTTCTACAAACCAGCCATCTCGAAATAGCCAGCCTTGAAAAGCAACAATTGAACGGTGCTTGATTTGTTCTATTTCCTGATACTTGAGCCAACTAAAAGGTTCTTTTCTGGTTATTTCTTGCGTTTTTAATATTATTGTTTTGTTACTTAAATACTTAATAAAATTATAATATTTACTTCTGACAAACTTGTTACCTGCTGCGGTAAAAAGTGGAGGAGGATAACAACACAAAAAATCCCTAGCGGTTCCCACAAAGAATTCTGCATATTCGTCAAAAGCAGGATTGAGAACAGTCAAATTATGCTCGATCGCCCAAGCAATGAAATTAGCAAAAAGCAGCAGTCGGTTGCCGAGTTGTCCCGATTTAGCAGATATTATTAGCATACTCACTGTTTTTTATTAATATCAGGTGCTTAGGGCGCACGCTACACAATGGTAAGGTGCGCCCTAAGCACCCTACCGACTAAGAATTGTGGCGTTTTTGGTGCCACTGCCAAGCATGGGAGATAATGTTCTTAATGTCGGGATATTCTGGAGACCAACCCAAGGTTTTTATGGCTTTCTCGCTGCTGCCAACTAAAGCAGGAGGGTCGCCCGGACGCCGATCGCATTCAACAGCCTTAATCTCTTTTCCCGTCACTTGGCGAGCCGTTTCTATCACCTCTTTCACCGAAAACCCGCCGCCGTTGCCCAAATTAAAGAAATCAGATTTGCCACCATTTAGCAAATATTCTAATCCTAAAATGTGAGCCGATGCCAAATCGTTAACGTGAATGTAATCGCGAATGCAAGTACCGTCAGGAGTATCGTAATCCGTGCCAAAAATCGCGATCGAATCTCGTTTCCCCAAAGCAGCGAACAACACCAGCGGGATTAGGTGAGTTTCTGGATTGTGATCCTCTCCTACCAACCCGTTCGGATCTGCCCCAGCCGCGTTAAAATAGCGGAAACACACAGACTTAAAATCGTACGCAGCGTCAAAATCCGACAAAATCCGTTCTACCATTAACTTAGTAGCGCCGTAGGGATTGATCGGGTTTTGTGGGTGGTCTTCTGTGAGCGGAATTTTCTGCGGTACGCCGTAAGTCGCGCAAGTAGAAGAAAACACAAATTTCTTCACGTTAGCAGCGAGCATTGCTTCCAAAAGAGTAATAGTACCGATGACATTGTTGCGGTAATATTTAGCTGGGTCGGTAACAGATTCGCCCACGTAAGCGTATGCAGAAAAGTGCATTACCGCAGCAATATTGTGCGTAGCGAACAGGTTGTCCAGAAGAGTGCGATCGCTCGTATCGCCAACTACCAACTCCACCTGCAAAGCCCGATCTACTATATCTCGGTGACCGTAAACTAAATTATCCAAAATTACCACACCGTAACCGGCGTTTTTCAGTGCTAATACCGCGTGAGAGCCAATATATCCGGCTCCACCCGTCACCAAAATAGTTTGTTTTTCTGCACTCATTTTATTCTGCCTGTTTTTGTAGCTGGGATTGCCAAGAGCCTTGTTAATTTGAGACTTCTACAACTGACGCTTTCACACTCCACATGAGCCGGAGAACTCAAGCGAGATATATAGACTTTCCTGTGCGGCACGATCGCACTCCGAAAAAACGCTTTTTACACTCCAGAGGGATGCTGACTGCGCCACTCTTCAGTTCAATCGATAAACTTGAGGCGACCAATTTGGAGATAATCAAATATCCGATTGATTTGGTGTCGATCCTCTTCTGAAATTTTATCATCTGACAGGATAGCAGAAGTCAAAACTAAATGTTCCCGGCGAGTAATCTTGCCAGACGCTACAATCCGATCGACCATTTGAGAAATTGTTAAGTTCGATTTGTTGTGAGATGTTCGCATTTATTCGATCGCTTCTATGTCACAATAGTTAAACGGGATTGCAGTTTTTGACCCAAAACCAAAAATCGTGCGTACCAGACTGTAACTCAATTTGCTCAACAGCAGAAATAAGCTATCAGAGTTTTAGTTCCAAAGATAGATGTGCAGACTTGATAAGTCTGCATTCAGCCTTCGGATACGGTTCAGACTAATTTAATTATATAATATTTTTCCTAGAGAGGCAGTTTTCTATGCAGGTTTATAGGCTTCCGGTACTGTCCGACAATTACATTTTCTTGCTGCACGACCCCGATCGCCGCACAGCAGCCGTCGTCGATCCAGCCCAAGCAGAGCCGGTCTTGCAGCAACTGCGATCGCTCGGAGCCGAATTAACCGCAATTTTCAACACGCACCACCACAGCGACCACGTAGGCGGCAACCAGCAACTGATCGATCGCTTTCCCCAAGTTAAAGTTTACGGCGGCGCAGAAGACCGAGGCAGAATTCCCGGACAGCAAGTGTTTTTACAAGCGGGCGATCGCGTTGAATTTGCTGGCAGAAGCGCCGAAATCTTCTTCGTACCCGGTCACACAAAAGCTCACATCGCCTACTATTTCCCCCCCAGCAACCCAGGGGAAACCGGCGAATTGTTCTGCGGCGACACTTTATTTGCTGGAGGCTGCGGCAGACTATTTGAAGGCACTCCAACTCAAATGTTAGCCTCCCTCGGGCAACTGCGAAACTTGCCCGACAGTACGAGAGTCTGGTGCGCCCACGAATACACGCTGAACAACCTACAATTTGCCTTGAGCGTGGATGGCGACAATCTAGATTTACAGCACCGCTTGGGCGAAGTCAAAGAAGCGCGCAGTCGATCGCAACCTACAATACCATCATCGATCGGCATCGAAAAAAGCACAAACCCATTTTTGCGCTGGGATTGTCCCAATCTCCAATCAGCCACAAACAGCCGCGATCCAGTGCAAACCTTCGCTCGATTGCGCGGCATGAAAGACCGATTTTGACCGAAAGCATCCAGGATACAAGCCCCCGGATTCATCCGTGGGGTCAATGCTTCAATCTAAAATCTAAAATCTAAAATCTAAAATCGATTGACCTTAACGTTTTTGTTTTTTCAGGTAACTCTTAAACTTGAGTATCGGTTCGCTCAACCACCGATCTAATCTTCTGTATTTTACCTGAAAGCTCGACAGCCCCTTAAACTTATTTGGAATTTTTTCTATTTCGTCCTTAAACGGTGTCTTAGACAACATATCCAGCCATAATTGATTGGGGGCGGAGCTTTCCCACGGTTTCGGTCTTGACATAAAGTGCATCACTTTACTTGACTTATCATCAGTATCGTGGTTGTTCCATATTTGCCCTAATTGCTTCCACCTTCCCACTAAAACAGAATTTAATGCACCTTGATCGCGATCGCCCCAAACGTGAACCCTAGCGTTTTGGAGCAACTTTTCGGACAGTTTCTCTTCCTCCCAAAGCTTCATGTTGTAAACTAAAACGCCACTATTGAAATAAGGGTTTCGATCTTGATAATTGTTGCAATTTCCCCAGACGTTAGCTGCGGCTGCTACCGGCATAGTTTGAAAATCTAGGTTCCACAGCGGCTCTAAACTCCCCAAAACGATCGTGTCGCTGTCGAGCCAAATCAGCCTTTCTGTTTCTTTCGTATATTTTCGCGGCTCCAATTTAACGTAAGGAAGTTTAGAACCTGACACCGAAAGCAGTTGGTCGTAATTAGATTGCAATTCTTGCCATTCAATCTGGTATTTGCAGCAATTCTGTAACTGTTTCTTTTGCTGTGGATCTATCCTGGTAGATACAATGCTAATTTTTACCGGCTGCTTCCCAGATTCGCTAACATTGAGATCTACAGACTTGAGAAGTGCTGCTAACCCCAGAATATAGGTGCGATCGGCGGCTGTGAATATGTGCATAGGATTAAGTTTGTGAAATGAATGGCAGTAAAAGGCGCACGGTCAAACGCGATACAAACGCTGGGACTGGAGGAAGCAGGCAGCCCTGTATTGGTGGGGTAAATGCGATCGCCCGTTTACCGTTGAGACCAACATAATCTTGCCTCAATTTACGAGCGGGTTTACACAAAAAAACGGGGTTTCTAAGTAGGTAGGCAGAAATAAAGTTTACAATATAACAGAATGTAAGAAGGGCGTAACAAGAGCGATTGCTTCGTTTCACTCGCTCCGAGAGAAACCTTATGTATTTTCAAGCTTCATCCACTTATTATTTACCTGTGCGCAAGTTTCATCTGTTCGCGCCCCAAAACGAGCAACAGCCGTCGGTAATATGCAGCAACGCCGAAAACTGATGAGACTTACTGACCTGGCATTTGAAACAGCCAGAAATTTGCCCGTCGCCTGTGCTGAATCTCGCAACTGGTTAGGACGTAGGATTCTACTATAAAATAAAGTGTCGAGATCTCGATCTTCCCGCAGGACGATTGACATCCCTCTGAGGTTTGAATTGTCACCCTGATTCAATCAAAAGTTCCTCTGAATTATTTCCCTATTCATTGATGAGCGCGATTGGCTTGGCCAAAAGTAAAATGAGCGTTGTTAGAAACCGATGCAAAATCCAGGCAACACTGAACCTCAACCGAAAATCGACCCCTCTGTTTCAACGGATTCTCGCAAAGCGTTCTACCCAGCCGCGCCTTTTCCCACAGATGTAGGGATGGTTCTGCAATTGGCAGATGGTAGCATTCAGGGGTGCAATTCTCACGCCCAGGAGCTGTTGGGGATGACAGCCGAACAGATGCAGGGCAGCACTTCAATCAATAGTCTGTGGCAGACTGTGCGTGAAGATGGCTCGGATTTTCCCGACCAGAAGCATCCGGCGATGGTGGCGCTGCAAACCGGGCGATCGTGCTCAAATATCATCATGGGCTTTTATCGGTCACAGGGAGAATTGATTTGGTTGACACTCAATTCTCAACCTTTATTTCAGGGAGATCGATCGACTCCCTATGCGGTAGTAACAACCTTCACCGAGCTCGCTCAACCTCAGCCACAAGCAGTCTGTCACGCGCCCGCCCAACAACTGTCAGACACCCTCGAAAGTATTTCGGATGGGTTCTTTGCTTTGGATCGAGACTGGCGATTTACTTACCTCAATTTGCAAGCGGCACGGTGGCTGAATCGACTCCCGGAAGAGTTGATTGGCAACAGCATTTGGGAAGAGTTTCCCGAATCTGTGGGCAGTTTGTTTGAAAAGAAATATCGCCACGCCGCGACATTCCAAGTTACGGTTAGTTTTGAATCTTTTTATCCGCCGCTCAATGCTTGGTATGCGGTACGAGCCTATCCGATCGCATCGGGACTTGCCGTTTATTTTCAAGATGTGACCGAGGAGAAAGTGGCTCGCGCTATTTTTATTCAACAAGCGCAAACTGTGCAGCAACAACTAGCAGAAATCGAGGCGATTTATGCTAGTGCGCCGATCGGACTTTGCTTTATCGATACCGACTTGCGGTTTGTCCGCCTCAACGATCGCCTAGCAGAAATTAACCGAGTTCCAGCCGCCGCCCACATCGGCAAAACATGGCGCGAAATCTTGCCCGAAATGGCAGATGATTTAGAGCCGCTTTACAGACAAGCTATTGAAACTAAAGTTCCTCTCAAACAGCTCGAAGTTCGCAGGACGAACTCAGCACAGCCAGAACTAGAACAGGATTGGCTGTTGAGTCTCTATCCGCTGAGGGCCGAGGACGATCGCGTGCTGGGCGTGAATGTGACGGTGCATGAAATTACCGAACGCAAAGCTACCAAAAAAGAAATTCAACGGCTCAACCAAGAACTAGAGCGGCGAGTTAATGAACTGCAATCGATACTTGATGCTGTACCCGTCGGTATTACGATCGCCGACGACCCACAGTGTAAAGTAATTCGCGCTAATCGGTTTGCCGAGTCGATGTTGAAAGTGCCGCCCGATACCAATGTTTCTGGAACCGGAGAGCAAGCCGCAGTCCTTCCGTTTAGACAACTCCGCAACGGACAGGAAATTCCGGGAGAACAACTCCCCATGCAACTGGCCGCGGCTTCCGGCGTCGCAGTGCGAGATGTGGAAATTCAAATGGTGCGCGAGGACGGCGCGGCCTTTGATTGGTTGGTGAATGCGGTGCCGTTATTTGACGAACAAGGTGCAGTTCGCGGCTGTGTGGGGGCGTTTGTGGATCTTAGCGAGCGCAAACGAGCTCTTGCTGCTTTGCGCCGTTCCGAGGAACGCTATCGCACTTTGTTTGAGTCCCTAGACGAAGGCTTTTGCGTCATAGAAATGCTGTTTGACGAAAACGACAAGCCGATCGACTACCGCTTTTTGGAAGTCAATCCTGCCTTTGTGAAACAAACCGGACTCGAACAAGCTGTGGGTAAAACGGCGCGACAGATGCTTCCTGAACTCGAAGATTATTGGTTTGAGATGTACGGCAAAGTCGCGCTGACGGGGGAGTCTTTGCGTTTTGAGCACGGCTCGGAAGTCATGAACCGCTGGTTTGAGGTTTCGGCGTTCCGCACTCCTGAGCCGCAGAGCCGAAAAGTCGCCTTACTTTTCAAAGAAATCAGCGATCGCAAACAATCGGAAAATCTGCTGCAGCAACAGTCCGAGCAACTGCGGCTGTTCGTCAAACACTCGCCTGCGGGGGTGGCGATGTTTGACCGGCAGATGCGGTATATGCTGGTGAGCGACCGCTGGCTGGCAAGTTACGGGCTCGGCACTCAAAACATTGTAGGCCGATCGCACTACGACATCTTTCCCAATTTGCCAGATCTTTTCAAACAAATCCACCAGCGCTGTCTGGCGGGAGCAGTCGAAACCTGCCAAGAAGAGCAGTTTCCCCGCCCTGATGGCTTAATCGACTGGGTGCGCTGGGAAATTCACCCTTGGCGAACCAACACCAATGAGATTGGCGGCATCATGATTTTTTGCGAAATCATCACCGAGCGCAAAAACGCTGAACTCGCGCTGCAAGCGGCCTCCCAGCAAGTCAGCAATATTCTAGAAAGTATTACCGATGCCTTTATGGCGATCGATTCACAATGGCGCTATACCTACGTTAATGCCACTGCTGAAAAACTGCTTTCTCGATCGAGAAACGACTTGTTAGGTCGATCGATCTGGGAGGTATTTCCCGCCGAGAAAGAATCCTATTCAATGGCATATCAAGAATTGCATCGAGTTGTTTCCGAACAAGTTTCTGTCAAATTTGAAGAGTTTTCCCCGTCGCTCCAGAGATATATAGAAGTGAGCGTCTATCCTGCGGCCGAAGGACTTACGGCTTATTGGAGCGATATTAGCGATCGCAAACGCACTGAAGAAGAACTGCGGCAAAAGAATGCGATTTTGAATCTAATTAATGAGTCAGCGCCCACGCCAATTTTTGTCAAAGATCGAGAAGGACGGATTATTTATGCAAATCCAGCCACCTTGAAGGTGCTGGGTAAACCTGCTGCTGAAGTAATTGGCCGGCGCGATCGCGATTTATACCCAATAGCAGAACTTGGAGCCACAGTCACGGAAAACGATCGGCGCATTATGGAATCCGGACAAACAGAAGTCGTCGAAGAATCTCCCGATGGCATCCGGACATTTGTGACAATGAAAGCTCCCTACCGCAATCAGGCGGGAGAAGTCATCGGCCTGATTGGCATCTCCAGCGACATCACAAATCGCAAACGAGCAGAAGTCGCCATGCAAGAACAAACTAAGTTACTGCAAGTAATTATTGACAGCATTGGTGACGGTTTGATTTTGGCCAACCAACAAGGGGAGTTTGTGCTGTTTAACAGAGCCGCCGTAAGCATATTCGGTCAGCTATCGAATGAAAAATCTTATGAGGAATGGTCGAGTACCTACGGTCTTTTTACGGCAGACAAAAACACTCTCTTCCCCGACGCTGAACTACCTCTAGCCAGAGCAATCAAAGGTGAATATGTCAATGATGTAGAGGTATTTGTCCGCCGCGAAGATTCCGAAGATCGCTGGATCAGTATCAGCGGTTACCCGGTAGTTGATGCTAGCAGTGAAATCAAAGGCGGAGTGATTGTTTGTCGGGATATCACAGAACGCAAACAAGCAGAAGCAGCGATGCAAGAAAGCGAAGAACGATTCCGCAATATGGCTAACAACGCTCCATTTATGGTATGGGTAACAAACTCCACAGGCTATTGCACTTTCTTGAGCAAAAGCTGGTATGACTTCACAGGTCAAACTGAGGAAATAGGTTTGGGATTGGGTTGGGTAAACGCACTGCATCCAGAAGACCGAGAACAGGCCAAAAACGCATTTTTGACCGCCAACGAACGCCAGGGGCCGTACCGCGTAGAATTTCGCATAGGGCGCAAGGATGGCGGATATTCTTGGGCGATCGATGCGGCTGCTCCCAGATTTTCCGAAAGCGGACAATTTGAGGGTTATATCGGCTCTGTAATCGACATTACAGAGCGAAAACAAGTGGAAACCGAGCGCGATATGGTTCTCCAATTAGAACAAACTGCCCGCGCGGAAGCCGAGCGAGCTAACCGCATTAAAGACGAGTTTTTGGCCGTGCTTTCTCACGAGTTGCGATCGCCCCTGAATCCGATTTTAGGCTGGTCGCAACTGCTCATCGGCGGCAAGCTGAACGCGACTAAAACTGCCAAAGCCTTTGAGACGATCGAGCGCAACGCCAGACTGCAATCTCAATTAATCGAAGACTTGCTTGACGTGTCTCGGATTCTGCAAGGGAAACTCACATTAAATGTTGCTCCGGTGAATCTGGCAACGATTATTCCGTCTGCGGTGGAAACCGTGCAATTAGCAGCCGAAGCTAAAAAAATTCAAATCCAAACAATCTTAAATCGCGATGTCGGGCAAGTTCTCGGCGATACAAGTCGCTTGCAGCAAATTGTGTGGAATTTGTTATCAAACGCGGTGAAATTCACGCCCGAAGGCGGTCAAGTTGAAGTTCGATTAGCGCAAATCGAAGGCAAAGCTCAAATTCAAGTCACGGACACGGGTAAAGGTATTATTGCCGATTTCTTGCCTTATGTTTTCGACCATTTCCGACAAGAAGACAGCGCTACCACTCGCAAATTTGGCGGCTTGGGATTGGGATTGGCGATCGTCCGCCAACTCGTCGAACTTCACGGCGGAACGGTGTTTGCAGAAAGCAGCGGAGAAGGCCAAGGAGCGACGTTTACGGTGAGATTACCGCTATTAAATGATGATTCTAGAAGGCAGGAGGAGGAAGAACGTCATTGGGCGGCTAGTCCCGATATCTCATCCTTGCCGCTAACTGGATTGAGGATTTTGGTGGTAGATGATGAGCCTGACTCGCGAGATTTTGTCGCTTTCGTGCTTGAGGAAGCCGGTGCAGAGGTGATTTCCCTGTCATCTGGTGCTGAGGCGCTACAGTCGATCGCACAAACTGCACCGGATTTGCTCGTCAGCGACATCGGAATGCCCCAGATGGACGGATATATGTTGATCGATCGCATCCGCACTCAGCTTGCACCTGAGTATCGGCAGTTGTTGGCGATCGCCTTAACGGCCTATGCTGGAGAAGCGAACGAGCGCCAAGTTTTGCAAGCCGGATTTGACAAACACTTAGCCAAGCCGATCGATCCGACTGAGTTAGTTGCTACTGTAGCGCGAGCGAGCGTCGAGAGCGAGCGCTCTCGACGCTTTGGTAGATAAGCTTCAAGACCAGCACCTCCCCGTTTGGCGAATTTCCAACTGAATTTGCCAGTTAAAAGATATTATGCCTGTCTTCCTTCTTCCTTCTTCCTTCTTCCCTCTCCCTTCTTCCCTCTCCCTTGCGATCGCCCCTCAAACTTCGCTATTATAAAAAGTTGCAGTTAAAACCCCACAAGCAACGATCATGGCCAAGCGCGTCCAATTAGTTTTAAATAAAGATGTCAGCAAACTCGGCAAAGCTGGCGACGTAGTAGAAGTAGCCCCAGGCTACGCCCGCAACTACCTAGTACCCCAAGGAATGGGATTTAGAGCCACTCCGGGCATTCTCAAGCAAGCAGAGCGCCGCCGTGAAGAAGAAAGACTGCGCCAGCTAGAGCTCAAGCAGCAAGCTGAAGTCCGCAAAACCGCCCTCGAATCGGCCGGGCCTTTCATTATCTCCAAGCAAGTCGGCGAAGGAGACGCGATTTTTGGTACTGTCACCAACCAAGAAGTAGCAGAACTGATTTTCAACTCTACCAGTCAAGAAGTCGATCGGCGCGGCATCACCCTACCCGAAATTCGCCAAACTGGTACATACAAAGCTGAAATCAAACTACACGCAGAAGTTACCGCCGAAGTTGATATTCAAGTTGTTCCGATGTAATTAAGAGTTATCAGTCATCAGTCATCAGTCATTAGTTGTTAGTCATTAGTCATTAGCTAAGAACTGAGTACCGCTAACTAAGAAGTGAGTAACGCTAACTAAGGACTGAGGACTGCTAACTTGCAGATTTAAAACTGAAGACTAATCACTGGCAACTAATAACTATAGGATTTACGCAAAAAATGGTTTAATGCGCTATACGTAGGAATAACGTGCACCCATAAGCACCCTACAGATAGATTTGGTGCGTAAGTCCTAAACTAATGACTAATGACAAATGACTAATGACAAATGACAAATGACTGAGAAATATTGACTAATGAGCGATTTGATGCCGACAAATATAGAGGCAGAAGAAGCAATTTTGGGCGGGATTTTAATTGACCCCGAAGCTATTTCCCGAATAGCCGAACTTCTGCGGCCGGAGTTTTTTGCGATCGCCGCTCATCAAGTCATTTATCGATCGGCATTAGGGTTGTTTTTACAGGGTCAACCTACGGATCTAATGACGGTAACGACTTCTCTAACCGACCGCAACCAGTTAGAGCAAGTAGGAGGACTAACTAAATTAGCACAATTAGTCGATCGCACAGTTTCCGCCGTCAACATCGACCAATATGCAGTTTTAGTTGAAGACAAATATCAGCGCCGCAAATTAATTGAAGCTGGCAACAACATAGTACAATTAGGTTATGAGACGGCAACACCGCTAGAAACAGTCTTAGACCGCGCCGAACAAGAAATTTTCAGCATAACTCAAGAACGTCCGCAACAGGATTTAGTGTCGATCGGCGAAACGCTAAACCAAACATTTCAAGACCTAGAAAATCGCAATGAAGGCCTCACACTTCCCGGTATTCCGTGCGGTTTTTATGACTTAGATGCCATGACAGGAGGCTTTCAGCGATCGGATTTAATCATCGTTGCAGCCAGGCCGGCGATGGGCAAAACCGCTTTCTGTACCAACATCGCCCACCACATAGCAGCCGGACAGCAGAAATTGCCGGTCGCCGTTTTCAGCTTAGAAATGTCGAAAGAACAGCTAGTGCAGCGTATCCTGTCCAGCGAAGCCAAAATAGAAAGTAACCGATTGCGATCGGGTAGAATCAGTCAAAACGAATGGGAACCCATCAGTACAGCCATTGGCAACTTATCAGAACTGCCACTGTTTATTGACGATACTCCCAGTATTACCGTCACAGAAATACGATCGAAAGCCCGCCGCCTCCAAGCAGAACAAGGCGGAGCCCTAGGATTAATCTTGCTAGATTACCTGCAATTAATGGAAGGCAGCAGCGACAACCGCGTCCAAGAATTATCTCGAATTACCAGAAGCCTTAAAGGTTTAGCCCGCGAACTCAACGTGCCGATTATTGCCTTATCTCAGTTGAGTCGGGGTGTGGAAGCGAGGACAAACAAGCGGCCGATGATGTCTGATTTGAGAGAAAGTGGATGTCTCGGTGGCGATAGTTTAGTTACCCTGGCGGATAGTGGATTAGAAGTCCCGATTCGTGATTTAGTCGGCAAATCTGGCTTTGCTGTTTGGGGATTAAATTCAGATACCCTGAAACAGGAAAAAGCGATGGTGACTAATGCTTTTTGTACTGGAGTCAAGCCCGTCTGGCAGATGACGACTTGCTTGGGAAATTCGATTACAGCAACAGGCAATCATAAGTTCTTTACATCAGATGGTTGGAAGCGTTTAGATGAATTTAAAATAGGCGATCGAATTGCTACACCACGCTCAATTCCTTGTAATGAAGTGCAGACGATGGGTAATGCTGAATTAGCTTTACTAGGACATTTAATTGGTGATGGTTGTACTTTACCCCGACATACCATTCAGTACACGACGCGAGAATTAGATTTAGCTGAATTAGTTGCACATTTGGCTAGAGAAGTATTTGGCGATCAAATTAATTACCGCATTAAACGGGAACGCGATTGGTATCAAGTTTATCTCCCCGCTAGTTATCGTCTCGCTCCCAATATTAAAAATCCGATTACTAAATGGCTCGACCAATTAGAAATATTTGGTTTACGTTCCCATGAAAAATTTATTCCCAGTTTAGTATTTACCCAACCGCAAGAATCGATCGCTCTTTTCCTTCGACACCTATGGGCAACTGATGGTTGTATCCGTACGAGTAAAGACAATTCCCACTATCCCAGTGTTTACTATGGATCTAGTAGCGAAAAATTAGCGCGGGGAGTTCGATCGTTATTATTAAAATTGAATATTAATGCTTCTTTTAAATCCATTTCCCAAGGAAATAAAGGGCGAACTCAATATCAAGTATGGGTAGGTGGGAAGCAAGATCTAGAAAAATTTGTATATCGGATTGGTGCGATTGGCAATTATAAACAAGAAAGTTTAGCCGCCGTCAAAATATATCTAGAAAAATCTGGAGGGGCTAATACCAACCGAGATTTAATTCCCAACCAAGTTTGGCGAACCCAAGTTAATATGGCCAGAGAACGTTTGGGTTTAACAACTAAACAAATTCAAGCAAGTTTGGGCGTGCGCTATTGTGGCGACAGTTCCTATCAATGTGATATCAGTAGAGAACGAGCTACGCAGTTAGCTACTCTTCTAGACTCTGAAGAAATTATGAAAATTGCTGTTAGCGATATCTATTGGGATAAAATAAAAAAAATAGATTTCATCGGCGAAGAAATGGTTTACGATCTAACGGTAGAGAAAGTTAAAAACTTTGTTACACAAGGATTGTACGCTCATAATAGTATCGAGCAAGACGCAGATTTAGTAATTATGCTCTACCGCGATGAATATTACAATCCTGATTCGCCCGATCGCGGAATTGCAGAAGTAATTATTACCAAACACAGAAACGGCCCCACAGGAATCATCAAACTATTATTCGACGCCCAATTTACCTGCTTTCGCAATCTGGCATCTCCGAAGCGATCGTAAATCAACCAGGGCTTATATTATGTGCGTTGAATTGGCCGTTATAAAATTTTGTCTAAACAGTGAGGGCGGGTTTATAGATATTGTCGATGTCGATGAAAGATTGTTGGTGAAACCTGCCACTACAAATATTGTAGTTATTTACCAGAGGCGATCTTACACAGAAACCCGGTTTCTTAAAAAAACCGGGTTTCTAAACACCGTAAAAGTTTTACGTTGAATTAGATTGAGCTACCTAGCCAGCGATTTTCAACAATTCCACATCAAAAATCAGCGTAGCATTAGGAGGAATCACCCCGCCCGCACCGCGAGCACCGTAACCGAGTTCAGGGGGAATAATCAACTGGCGGCGGTCTCCAACTTTCATCGTACCGACACCTTCATCCCAACCCTTAATTACTTGACCCACGCCAATTTTGAACTGAAAAGGAGAATTGCGATCGCGCGAACTGTCAAACTTCGTGCCATCTTCCAAAGTTCCAGTGTAGTGCACGACAACCGTCTGCCCGGTTTTTGGAGTCGCTCCATTACCCTCTTTCAATTCAACATATTTCAGACCTGAATCTGTGGTGACAGTTTTCTCAGTATTATCAGTCATATTATTGCCAGCGATAGTAGCTGGTACCTCCGGTAAAGTAGCATCAGCTACTAGCAAGCTATCTTCTTCCAAAGACGGCGCTGACAAATTCTCAATAGCAGTCTCGGGTAAAAGATTGTTCAATTCGGCGGCAACTGCTTGAGACCCAGAACCGCCCATTTGAGCGACTATCAAAAACACAAAGCAAACCAGCATTACCCCCAAACTCACTAGAACTCCTCGCAAAATTAATCCTCCTGATAATTTTAACCCCGATATCTCAGATATCTAAGACATCTAGTACAACAATAACTACCAAATTTTATCTGAACTTTTCCACCAAAAGATGGCAGGTTCCAGATAATTTTAAAGGCAAAAGTATGAAGTCAGAATGTTTGTAATTATACATAAGTGGCTTCTACATAAGTGCCTTTTTGAGCCTTCTGCCTTCGGGTGACAATCTTATCACAAGATAGCAGCGAACCGGCAGACCCGATCGAACTCAGCGCCAGTTACGGTTTTCTAAATCCCGCATCTGACGTTCGAGACGATCGAGCCTTCCCCGCAACTCATCCATTTCGGATTGTCGGGGGACTCCCATATCCTGCAGCATATTCCGCAGTTGCCGCTGCAACTGCGTATCCCAATTGCCCTGTTCAGACTTGAGATGCTCAGTCATGTCATCGACAAAGGTTTTGGCTTGGTCGGAATTGATTTTGCCATCTTTGACCCATTGCTCGCTGACTTCCTGCAATTTCTCGGCCACCAGGGAGGTAGTACCAATGCCGAGCATTACCAGTTGTTTGAGTAAGTTGCTATTGTTATCCATATATTTTTCCTACTGTTTGCTCTTCATACTCGATCGGCTCAGGTCGCCTGCTGTCGCTGCGAAACTATCTGTACACTTAAAGTTACATCAGCGCACACCTACCTTTCTATTTTGGAGCATCCAGCCGCCTGATGGCGAGTTGAGCGTGTCGAGCAGCGTTCGGTAAACCCCCTAATGAGCTACCGACAAAATTACCCAATCACATCCTGTATATGCCTGATTGCCCCCGCTGTCACCAACCTGTAGACGCCCGAGCGATCGCCTGCGCGCACTGCAAAACCCCTCTCAAGGCTTTCGGTCATCCGGGTATCCCCCTTTATCGATCGCAAGCCGAAGAATTTCTGTGCACTACCTGTATTTATCACGAAGATGACACTTGCAACTACCCGCAACGTCCTTTTGCCAAAGAATGCACGCTTTATCACGATCGAGCTGAGCCGCTTGTGCCGCAGACGAGCCGTTACATCAGTGGCGGCTGGCCGCAATCAATCAAAAATTGGTGTCAGCGCCATCTCGTTTGGTTAGCTTTATTAGGTTTAATTCTTATTAGCATTGCTCTGTCGATTTAATCGAATTATAGAAAGCGTAGAATAGAGATATCTGCGTTGAGCGGGGTTGCTCAGCGGTTCATTCTCTAAATTATCCATGAGTTATGTATTGGGCATCGACGGCGGCGGCACAAAAACTATTTGCATCTTAATGGACGAAAACAGCCTTGTTTTGGGACGCGGCGAAGCAGGGCAGTCAAATTATCAAACGCTGGGAATTGAGAGAGCCAAACAATCCATTCAATTGGCGATCGAACGAGCAGTTCTGTCCGCTAAAATCGAGGCGAATAGCAATTTCAACATAGAAGCTATTTGTCTGGGACTAGCAGGCGTGGGGCGTCAAAAAGATATTGAAATAGTGCAATTTCTAGTGCAGAACTTGCAGTTGACGAATACTTTACCAGTAACCCGATCGTTCTTGCCTAGGAATATAGTAATTTGCAGCGACTGCGCGATCGCACTTGTTGGCGGCACGGGCTATCCAGTAGGTATCACCGTTATTTCAGGAACCGGTTCGATTGTTTTCGGGCAAAACAGTCAAGGGAAAACGAAACGAGTCGGCGGTTGGGGATATATTGTAGGCGATGAAGGCAGCGGATATGACATCGCCATTCAAGGTTTGCAAGCGGCTTTGAAGTTCTATGACGGACGCGGAGAGTTTACAGCACTTGCAGAAAATTTTCAAAACCATTTAGGCCTAAATCACCTGGAAGAATTGGTAGAAGTCGTTTACCGGCGCGGTTGGGGAGTCAAAGAAATTGCAGCTTTAGCGCCGATTGTCGATCGAGTCGCAGCAGAGGGCGATCGCGTCGCTGACGGCATTATTAATAGTGCCGTGGCAGAATTAACATTTTCAACAAAAATAGCCATTTCAGCGCTATTTAACCCCAGAGAAGAATTTGAAATTGTGCTCGTAGGAGGTGTGTGGGGTGGCGAGGCCAATTGCCGAGGTCGGTTTGAAGCGGCAATAAGTGCGATCGCCCCGACAGCTAAGGTAATTTTGCCCCGATACGAACCAGCTTTCGGTGCTGGATTGTTAGCCTTAAACGCTCTCAACAATTAATTGTTGACTGTTGACTGTTGACTGCTGAGTGCTGAGTGCTGACTGTTGACTATCTTCCTTATCTTCCCGATCGCCCCTGTCTTGCGGGTTTTCTCGATTTTTCCAAATTTTCAAATTCTGGATTATCTACCTTATCTTCCCAACTTGTAGAATTCCAGCCTGCCATAATTAAAACATCAGATGAAGGCGAAACCAGAAACAAATTTAGCAGTAGTGCGTTCCTAAGTAAACCAAAACCGAAGCAAGGAGACAATTTATATGATTACTTCTCAAAAATGGCGTTCAGCAACAGCAGCAATCCTCGCACTGGGCATTACAGTTGCAACCAGCGCGCCGCTGGTAGTAGCTACTCCCGCAGAAGCTCAACAACGAATTTCCCAATTTGATAGCATCCGAATTCCCTCGGGCAGTGTAATTCCAGTTAGCTATGAAAAAGACAAAATTATTGTCACGCGCGAAGAAACTGCACCTTTAACTTTAACAGTAGCGCGAGACATCCGCACAGGTCAAGGCAGAGTATTAATCCCCGCAGGCAGCCAGATAGTAGGGGTATTGCAACCTGTCAGAAGGGGCAATCAAATTGGTACTCAATTTGTTGCCAGAGAGTTAATTATCAGCCGCCGCCAACGCTATCGGATTGACGGAAATTCAGGAGTTATTACCAGAACCGAAAGAGTCCAAAAAGGTGCTGGCACAGGTTCATTAGCCCAAGGTGCAGCATTGGGTGCAGCCGCAGCAGCAGCACTAGCAGGCATTACCGGCGACAAAGCGATCGCCACTGAAGAAGTATTGGGAGGTGCTGGGATCGGCGCTTTAGCTGGTGTCTTGTTGGGGCGGCGCAGCGTTGACGTGATCGTGATTCGCCCGGAACAAGATTTGGCAGTGAGATTGCGATCGGACATCGTACTCCGCTAATATTGATATCTTCCGATCAATTATTTGCAGCAAAACATTGTCGATCGCTAACTTGTGGTCTCCCGATAATTGGCTAGGCATACTGTTAAGGTTGTGCCTAGCCATGTTTGTTGGCGGAATTATTGGATGGGAGCGCCAACTCAGACACAAACCAGCGGGTTTGAGAACTCATATGCTAGTAAGTATGGGTTCTGCACTGTTTGTTTTAATACCGCTGTCAATGGGTCAACATGAAAACGGACGAGATTCTGTAGAGCGCGTAATTCAAGGCATTGCTGCCGGGATTGGGTTTTTGGGAGGCGGAGAAATCCTGCGGCAAAGTCAACAAGAAATAGGCAAAGTTGAAGTTCACGGGCTCACCTCTGCCGCCGCTATTTGGGTATCAGCAGCTTTAGGAACTGCTGCCGGATGCGGGTTGTGGCAACTGGCATTAATTGGCGCTTTCATGTCGCTGTTTGTTCTAAGAGTAATTAAAGAGTTAGAGCGTCAGAGTCGCAAATAGTCTCAGTTATTATATAATGTCTGGTAAAATAACCGTTAGAAAGTTTGTAGTGACGGCCAAAGTCCGAAGTAGTTTTATCAGGACTTTAGCCCTCACTACCAACCAATTTGATGGGGTCGATTGAGGGTACATAATATTAGCTGTTTCATACCAAGTCCAGTTAATCACCGATCGTAAATTGTTGCCCCTCATCCAAGCCAGACCTGTATAGGTGGTAAAAAAGTAGCTCAAATGCTCGAAATATCTGTTTCCGGCGAGTGATGTTTTTATTTACTAGCTAATTAATAATAAATAACATCTCAAGAATAATGCTCAACCGTTACGACGCAAACACGTTGACTACACCTTGATATGTCTGATCGTCCAAGCCTTGCCTTTGAGAACTCAAGTCCTCACTACCAACTTGAATATTGATTTAAATTTAATTGGATTTCGATCGATACCGATCGAACCCACTTAGCAATATTTTTAAAATTAATGAATTTAGGATAAAGCTGAGCAGCATTTAATTATCATATAAGCCTGTTTTTTGCAAATAAATTAATATTTATCGCGTCAGATGATTGAATAAAGTTGATTAATTTATTTCCTGAAAATTTGACACTCTTATCGATTCCAAGGACTCTTGCCTCACGCGACCCGCCATCGCAGCTAACTGCAAGCTCATAAAAGCATTCAAATCTTCCAAATCACACTTAGCTGACGAAAAAACCTGCTGCATTTCATTTTCCGCTTCCAGACTAAGATATCCAGCGGCAATAGCTTGTTTTACAACTTCACGAATCTGCACGATCGAAATGTCCCTTACTAAATTTGCACCCATCAAAAGCCAACTAATTACTAACAGGAAGTTTTAGAGGCTGTCTCGCCAAACATTTCAAATTGTCTCAGCTCGCGAGACTCTTGTTTCACTCCTCCGGACATAGCTGCTAGTTGCAGAGCCATAAAAGCATTTAAGTCTTCCAGCTCATACTTGGTAGTAGTTAACATCCGCCGCAGTTGATTTTCGGCTTCAATAGTGAGATAGCCTAGGGTCAGAGCTTGTTGGGCGAGGTCGCGAATCAGTACCATAACACTTCTGGGTTTTATTGCTTGAAGTTTCAGTATCAACGGTTTTAAGCGAATCGGCAGTGACGGCTATTGCTCGATTGGTGTGACATTGTTAAAGGCCAGCGGTGACAGCCGGAGTCGCAGAGTGTGACTAAGTATTTGCACGGATGTGACGGCGATCACGCGGGGGATGCCAAAGGAGGAGTGGGGGACGGGGGAGTCCGAGAATGCCCGGGTGTCCGGGTGGTGGAGTCGGAGAGTGTCCGAGTGGGGGAGTGTCACAGTGGGAGCATTTTTCTTCTTCCCTCGGACTAATGGCTAATGACTAATGACTAATGACTAATGACTACTGCCTTGTACCTTCAGAAGACGCTCAACGTCTATAATCAGCAAGTTAAATATTTACGGCAAGACATATGGAACCAGCTCATAAAGATTTGCTACAACAAATAGCCCGACTATCGGAAACTTATGCTAATTTGGCCGATCGCCTCTCCCAAGCAGCCAAACAACTGCAAGACTCGGGCCTTCCTCCCTCTGACAGCTTGCTGCAAGAAGTAGCCGCCTACAGCCGCAACTTTGCCACAGTCCAAAAACAAGCTCTCGAACTCAACAAATCCACGATCGCGCCGGGGGAAATTGCTTCCCTCAAAGACATTCAAAACTTAGTCGAGACTGTAGCAGCTTCCGAAGGTAAAGCAGAAATTCGCGACGCAGCTTTGAAAGTTATCGATCGAGTATTGGCGATCGCCCACCGCGAACAAAGCGACTTCGCGCCCTTACAATCAGTTCATGCCAAAGCCCGCGAACTGCACCGCGCTATTTCCGAATCAACCCCAACTCAACTGCATTCCGACGCTGAATCTTTAGTCAGCGGCAAGCACCCAGTTTCAGCAGTGCTCGCCCTGGTGGAACAGCAAGACAAATTAGACGACGAACAGTGGGTCATCCTCGAAGAAACAGTCAGCGCCGCTTTTGGCAAACAAATAGCCGTCGCCATTTCCAGAGGCAAATTAACCATTGCTGAGATGGTAAAAGCAGCACCTGCTAAAGTCGAACCCGCATTGAAAGCAGCGCCAGAACCAAAAATCAGCGCTCAACCCTTACCCGAAGTGATTATCATTCCGTCGGGAAATGTTGCGCCGAAACAAGTTGCAGTTGCGCCACAGATCCAGATTTTGGAATCCCCCGCACCTTCGGCCCCCATGCACGAGGTGATTATCGTTCCCAGCGTCGAAGTACCTCAGTCCCTCCAGACAACCGGCTCCGGGAACATTGTTTTTGGCGCACCTCGCAACGTTCAACAGGCTCCTGTAGAGGGCGCTTTGGGAATCAAAGTTTTGGCGCACATTCAGGGAATTGGCGATCGAACTTTCGGTGCTCAAGAATACGCGGGTACTAAAGCTCAAGGGCGCCGCGTCGAAGGATTTCAAATTAATATCGATCCTCCAATTCCCGGCTTAAATGTCGAGTACATGGCTCACGTCGAAGGTGTTGGCGATACTCCTTGGCTCAGCGAAGGAGAATTGGCTGGTTTTCGGGGTCAAGCGAAACGAATTGAAGGATTTGCAGTGCGGTTGAGCGGGCCGCAAGCTGATAAGTACGACGTATTTTATAGCGCTCACATTCAGAATATCGGCGACACCGATGTGTCCTCCAACGGCGAATATTGCGGCACTCGCGGCAAAGCTTTAAGAATAGAGGGCATCAAAGTTTGGATCGCGCCGTCTGCGAGTTCCCAAACAGCGGCGCCTGTGGGTTTAAAAGTGTTGGCGCACATTCAAGGAATTGGCGATCGAACTTTTAGCGATCGAGAATATGCCGGCACACGCGCTCAAGGCCGCCGCGTGGAAGGATTTCAAATTAAAATAGAGCCTCCCGTTGCCGGTTTAAATTTGCAGTACATGGCTCACGTTGAAGGAGTTGGCGACACTGCTTGGATATCGGAAGGCGAGCTAGCTGGCTTCCGGGGCAAAGCGAAGCGCATTGAGGGATTTGCCGCGCGGCTGACTGGGCCGCAAGCTGATAAATACGACGTATTTTATACGGCTCACATTCAGAATGTAGGCGATACTCCTGTTACTGCTAACGGTCAATATTGCGGCACTCGCGGCAAAGGTTTGAGGGTTGAGGGGATGACGATTTGGGTTGAGGCTAAGGGGTAATAACGATAAATGAATGGAAAATTTTAAATTGTATTTTCCATTCATTAAATACTCGCATAAGTAGGGTGCGTCAATTCACATTATTTGCGCCACAAACTAACAATCTCCAAGCTGATGCACCGCTCGATAATATCATGTTCGGCTAATCACTTGTCCTTGTTCGCGAACGTGTCGCAATCTCAGATAGTGGCAATTGCTTCGCTTCACTGCGTGCGTTCCGCTCGCAATGACAAATTATAACTAATTTACCGAACATGATATAAATGGTGCGTCAGAATTCGATTCTTCATACTACTTGAAAGTCTCTAATCTGATGCACCCTTCCGCTGACGAACCAGCCAATAAACGGCGCGTCAGAACGATATTTTATACTTTCTGTGGTTATTCAAAATCAAAACATTGACAGCAATATGTCTCTTTGACCATTTCAGCTTGAATTTTTTTGTTGATTTCGGAGCGATTCAGTTCCCTGTTGCGGATGGTATGCGCGATATCGAATCCAGCCCAAATTAACATTCCAAGGACGATCGCACCAATCAAATACCCCATAGCTTTCTTTAAAGGTTGAGGTTGGCTGTAGCTAATCTAGCGCAGCGATTGCCAGCAGACAGGATGCAAATCATTGCTGTTGAGTGCGGATGTCAGCCTGTTATAGCAGATGTTGAAGGCTTTAGTTATTCTTGAGAGAAGAAAGTCGATCGTCCACAAAATATTAAGCAATTTTCACATTTACAGGCTGTGGAATTACACGGTTGCTGAACGGGAAATGCTCTTGAGCGAATGTATCCGTAAAATGTATAAATGATACTTTACAGCGCGGTAGAGTTTGAGTTAACATCGGCTGAGCCGATAAAATATTGCACCCCCAAAAACCAAACATTCAGATACACGCTAGCGATAATTTGACCGTAATTTTACGGTGCTTGGGGATAAATAGTTACTTAAAAAAACCTTAACAATCCGGCTACAGTTGCTCACAAGTCTTTTCCATCAATACTTACATATAAATATGTCCTTGCCAGCAGACGATCGCCCCCAATCCGCAACTACTGATAGTGAATCTTCCTATCAACTTTCACCGATACAGCAAGGGATGTTGTTCGACAGCCTTTCGGGTCAACAATCAGGGATAGACATCGAACAAGCGATCTGTAGTATTCGGGAAAATTTGAATGTTTCAGCTTTCATCAAAGCTTGGCAGCAAATAGTGCAGCGACATCCAATCTTGAGAACCAGCTTTTCTTGGTCAGGTAAAGAAGTTCCCCTGCAAATGGTACATCACCAAGTTGAACTCCCAAGTGTTGAGCAAGACTGGCGAAATTTGTCGGAGGGCGATCGCACCAACCAACTCGAAACCTATTTGCAAGCCGATCGCCTGCAAGGCTTTGACCTAACTCAACCCCCCCTGATGCGTTTGGCTTGGTTCCGCTGGTCGGAAACTGAGTACAAACTCATCTGGACTTATCACCACATTTTGCTTGACAGTACCTCTGCAATAACTGTTTTGCAAGAAGTTTTTACCTTGTACGAATCTCTGTGTGCCGATCGACCATTAGAATTACAACCGCCCCGTTGGGATCGAGATTGCATCGAGTGGAGGCAGCAGCCAGACATCTCGAAAGCAGAAACATTCTGGAAACAATACTTAAGCGGTTTCAGCGCTCCTACCCCTCTGGTTGGGGATTTTTCAAGGGCGGGCAAGATGCCCGTCCCACCAGGAAATTCATCAGTTGTGGAACAGGCATCTGGCCTGTTCCTGACACCAACAGAAAATTTATCAGCAGAACCAGAAATTCGGCTTTCTAGCACCGTAACCGCAGCCTTAAACTCCCTAATTCAAGAACACGAACTAACCCTAAATACCCTGCTGCAAGGAGCGTGGGCTTTACTTTTAAGCCGCTGTTCCGGTTCTGAAGATGTAGTATTTGGAACTATTTGCAACAGCCGATCGCAGACTCTAGAAAACGCAGAATCAGCGGTAGGATTATTCATAAATACTTTGCCATTTCGGGTAATTGTATCTCCCGATTTACCAGCGATCGACTGGCTCAAACAACTGCAAACTCAGTGGACGGCATTTCAAGAATACGGGAACGTGCCGCTGGCAAAAACTCAAGAATGGAGCGAGATTTCCCGCGGCACAGCTTTATTTGAAAGCCTGCTAGTAGTTGAAAAATCTCACATTAACTCTGCCTTGCAAGCTCTGGGCGGCAACTGGCAAAACCGAGAATTTCAGCTTTTAGAACATACAAGTTTTCCCCTAACAGTTTACGCATACGGGGGAACCGAACTGCTGGTAAAAATTGCTGGCGATCGCCAGCGGTTCGATCCGATCGCCATTACCCGAATGTTGGGACACCTGCAAACTTTGCTAGAAAGTATAGCCGCGAATCCCCAGCAGAAAATCAGCAAATTGTCAATGCTGACAGCAGCCGAACTTGCTCAGTTGCAGGAGTGGAACCAAACTCAAGCAAATTATCCGCAAGACAAATGCGTTCACCAATTATTTGAAGCACAAGTCGATCGATCGCCCGATGCCATTGCCGCCGTTTTTTCCCAAAATCTCCAACAGCAACTCACCTACCTGGAACTCAATTCCAAAGCCAATCAACTAGCCCATTACTTGCAGCAATTAGGCGTCGGGCCCGATGTTTTAGTAGCTATTTGCATGGAACGTTCCTTAGAAATTGCGATCGCCGTTTTAGGCGTTCTCAAAGCAGGCGCAGCTTACGTTCCCCTCGATCCAGCCTACCCCCAAGAACGGCTGACCTTCATGTTAGCCGACACCCAAGCTCCGGTTATCCTCACTCAATCTCACTTAGTATCGGGGTTGCCCGCACACCAAGCCCGCGCCGTTTGCTTGGACGCAGACTGGGAAACCATCAGCAGTCACAGCACGGAAAACCCAGCTAGCAGCGTCTCTCCCCAAAATTCAACTTATACAATATATACATCAGGTTCCACCGGTAAACCCAAAGGAGTTCCCCTCCCGCACCGTTCCCTAGTCAACCTAATTGCGTGGCAACTGCAAAACTCGACCCTTGAAGGCGCAGCCAAAACCCTGCAATTTGCATCTCTCAGCTTCGATGTCTCGTTTCAAGAAATGTTCTGTACTTGGTGTGCCGGCGGCACCCTCGTTTTCATCACAGAAGAAATCCGGCGAGATGCCCAGAGTTTGTTGCAGCTAATCGACAAACAAAAGATTCAAAGACTATTTGTCCCTTTTATCGCCCTGCAACATTTAGCCGAAGCAGCCGATACCTATCAGCTAATACCGAAATCCCTGCGCGAAGTAATCACCGCCGGCGAACAGTTGCAAGTCAACCGTTACATAGCCAGTTTCTTTCAGCAGCTAGAAAATTGTACCCTGCACAATCAATACGGCCCCTCCGAGAGCCACGTTGTTACAGCTTATACCCTGGCAGGCCCGCCCGGAGATTGGCCCGCACTGCCTCCGATCGGCCGCCCTATTGCCAACACGCAGATATATTTGTTACAAAAAGATGGTGAGCCTATACCTTTAGGAGTAGCGGGAGAACTATACATCGGGGGCATTTGTTTAGCGCGGGGTTATCTCAACCGCCCGGACTTGACTGCTGAAAAATTTATTCCCAACCCTTTTCGACAAAATAAAATACTCACGATCGAGGATGAAGAAGATCGTCTTTACAAAACAGGAGATTTAGCCCGCTACCTGCCCGACGGTAACATCGAGTACATCGGGCGGATTGACGGCCAAGTCAAAATTCGCGGCTTCCGCATAGAGTTGGGAGAAATCGAAACCGCACTGGCAAAGCATCGCGCCGTCAAACAAGCTGTGGTGCTGGCGCGGGAAGACGCACCGGGGGACAAACGACTGGTTGCATACATAGTTGCGAATCCAGAGGAGCAATTGGCAATAGCCGACCTCCGCCGTTACCTGCAAGGGCAACTCCCAGATTACATGGTGCCTGCGGTGTTTGTGAATGTTGAGGCGATGCCGAAGACGCCCAGCGGGAAAATCGACCGCCGCGCCCTGCCGGCACCTGACTCGCAGCGACAAGAACAGTCCCAGAGTTACGCTGCACCGCAAAGCGAGTTGGAGCTTTTGCTGGCGGGTGTTTGGTCTAAGCTGCTGAAGCTCGATCGCGTCGGCATTCACGACAATTTCTTCGAGATTGGAGGCAATTCTTTGATGACGCTGCAAGTTGCAGTCCAAGTCCGGGGTCTGCTAGCTAAAGACTTACCGGTTGTCAAATTGTTCCAGCACCCGACGATCGCCCAATTGGCAAATTATTTAAATCAGGGACAGACTGCAAGCCCATCTAACAACAAATTTCAAGACAGGGCCGATCGGCAAAAAGCTGCTTTTAACAGACAGAAGCAATCTACCAAAAAACGTTAATTTAATGACTAATTCCCAAGAAAACCCAGAACTTGACGGGATTGCGATTATTGGCATGGCGGGCCGCTTTCCCGGTGCTGCCAGTGTCGATGAATTGTGGCAGAATTTGTGCGGCGGGGTGGAGTCCACAGCGTTTTTCAGCGACGCCGAACTAGACCCAAGTATTGACCAGAATCTCAGACAGGCTCCGAATTACGTCAAAGCTAGAGGAATTCTTGACGGTGCCGATCGCTTTGACGCAGCATTTTTCGGCGTGAGTACCCGCGAAGCCGAAATTACAGACCCGCAGCAGCGCGTTTTTTTAGAAATAGCTTGGGCCGCCTTAGAAAATGCAGGCTGCGATCCGAATACCTTCAACGGCTCGATCGGAGTATACGCCGGCACGGGCAACAATACTTATTTTCCCAACAACATCGCCGGACGATCGGATGTAATTTCCCGGGCGGGCGAGTTTCAGGTGATGGTAGCCAATGAAAAAGACTACATTGCTACCCGCACCTCTTACAAACTGAATCTCAAGGGGCCGAGCGTCAGCGTACATACCGCTTGTTCTACATCATTAGTTGCAGTTTGTCAAGCTTTTTATGCTTTGATGAGCTATCAATGCGATTTAGCGCTGGCGGGCGGGATATCAATTACGGTGCCCCAAAATAGCGGTTATTTGTATCAAGAAGGGGGGATGTTCTCCAGCGACGGACACTGCAAACCTTTCGACGCCAAGGCTGAAGGAACCGTGTTCGGCAACGCAGCCGGGGCTGTTGTACTCAAGCGTTTGGAAGAAGCGATCGCCGACAGAGATACAATCTATGCCGTAATTCGCGGAGTCGGGCTCAATAACGACGGGGCAGCCAAAGTCAGCTTTGCGGCACCAAGCGTAGACGGGCAAGCAGAGGCGATCGCGATGGCGCACGCGATGGCAGACGTGAATCCCGAAACCATATCCTACGTCGAAACCCACGGCACGGCAACCCCCCTGGGCGATCCGATCGAAATAGAAGCGCTAACTCAGGCTTTTTCCCTGAAAACCGCAGCCAAACAATTTTGCGCGCTCGGCTCCGTCAAAAGCAACTTCGGACACACAATCGCCGCGGCGGGAGTCACAGGGCTGATCAAAACAGCTTTAGCCCTCAAACACCAGCAAATACCCGCCACTCTGCACTTCGAGCAACCGAATCCAGCCATTGATTTTGCCAACAGCCCCTTCTACGTCAACGCCGAACTCTCGGAATGGAAAGCCGGCAAAACGCCCAGAAGAGCCGGAGTCAGTTCGTTTGGCGTCGGCGGCACCAACGCTCACGTTGTCCTCGAAGAAGCGCCCGCACTGGAACCGTCAAGTCCTTCTCGCCCGCGGCAGTTGCTGCTGCTGTCGGCGAAAACTCCATCTGCTTTGGACGCAGCTACCGCAAATTTGCGATCGCACCTCGCCCAAAACCCGGAGATCGATCTCGCCGATGCTGCTTACACCCTGCAAACCGGGCGGCAAGCCTTCAATTACCGCCGTTTCGCCGTTTGCAGCGATCGCACCGATGCCGTGCAGGTACTCGAATCCCTGCCACCGCTGCGTACAGCAACCCGCTGCGCCGAATCGAGAAATCCGGCAGTAATCTTCATGTTTCCGGGACAAGGGTCGCAATACGTCAATATGGGCTTGAATTTGTACGAATCCGAGCCTTTATTCCGCGAAACAGTCGATCGCTGCGCCGAAATTTTGCAGCCGCACCTCGGCCGAGATTTGCGGAAAGTCCTGTATCCCGGCAGCGATGAAGCGACAGCAGCCGAATCGCTGCGCCAAACTTTCTTGACTCAGCCTGCGATATTTACCGTAGAATACGCGCTTTCCAAGCTGTGGCAGAGTTGGGGCGTCACTCCCCAAGGTGCGATCGGGCACAGCATCGGTGAATTTGTGGCGGCAACTATCGCAGGCGTGTTTTCCCTTGAGGATGCCTTGATGCTGGTGGCAGCGAGGGGGCGGTTGATGCAAGATTTGCCGGGGGGTTCGATGCTGTCGGTGCGGTTGCCGGCGGCGCAAGTCGAGGGGCGCTTGAGTGCGGATTTGGCAGTGGCTGCGGTGAATGCGCCTGATTTGTGCGTGGTTTCCGGGCCGACGGAGGCGATCGCACTTTTTCAGCAGCAACTAGAAAGCGAAAGCGTTGTCTGCAAACAACTGCACACTTCCCACGCTTTTCATTCGCCGATGGTAGATTCGATCGTCGAACCTTTCGCCGAATATGTCAAAAAAGTGCAGTTGTCAGCGCCAACTCTCCCATTTGTTTCTACTGTAACTGCTAGTTGGATAACAGCGGAACAAGCAACAGATCCGATGTATTGGGCGCGGCATTTGCGGGCAACAGTGCGTTTTGCCGACGGGATAAAAGAGCTTTGGCAAGATCCGAACCGGATACTTTTGGAAGTCGGGCCGAGAACAACGGCTGCTACTTTAGCTCGCAAACAAGCCAAAGATTTGAAAAAACAAGTTGCCATTTCTTCCCTCGGCGACAGCCCTGAAAATCAAAATGAATGGGGGGCTTTGTTGAGTGCAGCCGGACAGCTTTGGCTTTGCGGAGTATCGATCGACTGGCAGAGCTTTTATCAAGAGGAAACGCGCGATCGCCTTCCCTTGCCGACTTATCCCTTCGAGAGCAAGCGTTTCTGGATAGAACCAAAAGTGTCAGAGGGCAAGAGTGAAATAGTGGAGGAATTGCCCGCTTCTCAATTACCAATTACCACTTCCCAGTTACCAACTACCAATTCCCAATTACTGATGCCAAATTCACAGGTTGAAACCAAACAAGCAGCGCGCAAATACAGACTTATCCCTGTAATTAAAAACATCCTAGAAGAAACTTCTGGCGAGGATTTAGGCAGTGTTGATGAGGACTTAACTTTCCTAGAAATGGGTTTAGATTCTCTGTCTTTGACTCAAGTAGCGCTGAATTTGCAAAAAGAATTTAGCATCAAAATTACCTTTCGCCAGCTATTAGAAACTTTCCCCACTCTCGGCACTTTATCTGAATTTATCGATGGTGCTCTGCCGCCGGAGGTTTTGCCTGCAACTCCTGCCGTCCAACAAGCCGCGCCCGTACCAGCACCAGCACCGGCGATCGCACCGACAGCAGCACCTCCTGCGCCCATTGCCAGTCCCGTTGCAGTCAGCGCCCCTGTAAATCTGCCCTTGCCCAGTCTCCAGCCCGCAGCGATTCCCGTACAGTCTGGCAATCTCGAATACCTGATCGGGCAGCAGTTGCAAATTATGTCGCGACAGCTAGAACTGTTGGGCGGCGCTGGTTTGGTTCCCGCACAGCCGGCACCGACAACTAACGGTCAAGTTATGCCGCAGCCGCCGGCACCCGTTCAAAATATCCCTCCATCCCAGACTAACGGCAGCGCGATCGCACCAACAGCAGCACCAACAGCAGAACCAACCGCAGAACCAAAAAAAGTGTTCGGTGCCGCCGCCCGCATCGACACATCCGATCGCGACGGATTAACTCCGTCGCAATCAGCATATTTAGAAACATTTGTCAAGCGATATACGGCGCGAACTCAGAAATCCAAACAGTACACTCAGACACACCGCCACCACCTCGCCGATCCGCGGGTAGTTTCGGGGTTTAACCGGACGATGAAAGAGTTGGTTTATCCGATCGTGGTGGGGCGATCGTCCGGTTCTAAACTTTGGGATGAAGACGGTAACGAGTATGTAGATTTAACCAACGGTTTCGGGTCGAACTTTTTCGGATATTCGCCTGCATTTATTACAGAAGCGATCGCAGCTCAAATGCAGCGCGGGTATGAAATCGGCCCGCAAACACCGCTAGCCGGGGAAGTTGCCGAGCTCGTGTGCGAGATGACAAAACACGATCGCGCAGCCTTCTGCAACACGGGTTCTGAGGCAGTTTTGGGCGCAATGCGCCTGGCCCGCACCGTCACGGGCAACAGTACGATCGTCATGTTTACGGGCGACTATCACGGGATTTTCGACGAAGTGATCGTGCGCGGCACCAAAAAACTGCGATCGCTCCCTGCAGCACCGGGCATTCCTCAATCCGCTGTTGACAATACCCTGATCCTCGACTACGGCGAACCCGAATCCCTGGAAATCCTCAAAGCGCGGGCGGGCGAGTTTGCAGCCATCATGGTAGAACCGGTACAAAGTCGCCGTCCCGACTGGCAACCCCGAGAATTCCTCCACGAAGTGCGCCGGATTACCGAGCAAGCCGGTTGCGCCTTCATTATGGACGAAGTGATTACCGGATTCCGAGTTGCACCGGGCGGCGCCCAAGAATATTTCGGCGTACAAGCGGATATCGGCACCTACGGCAAAGTCGTCGGCGGCGGGATGTCGATCGGGGTAATCGCGGGCAAATCAGCCTGGATGGACGCTTTAGACGGCGGTTTTTGGCAGTTCGGCGACGACTCGTTCCCGGAAGTAGGCGTTACCTATTTTGCAGGGACTTTTGTGCGCCATCCCCTGACTTTAGCAGCCGCCAAGGCATCCCTAGAATATTTGAAACGGGGCGGGCCTTCATTGCAGCGCGAACTCAATGCCAAAACCGACAAATTCGTTGCAGAATTGAACGCCATGTTCGATCGAGAGCAAGCACCTTTCACAGTTAAAAACTTTGGTTCCCTGTTCAAAATCACCTACCCGCAAGATTTTACTCATGGAGAACTGCTGTTTTACTCGCTGCGCGAAAAAGGAATTCACATTTGGGATCACCGTCCGTGTTTTCTGACGCTAGCGCATTCCGACGCAGATATTGCTTTTGCCAAGGAAGCATTTAAAAACAGCATTGCCGAATTGCAGTCAGCCGGATTTTTTGCCGCTCCGTCTGGCGGGACTGTTCCGGCGATCGATTTCCACAAAAATGGCAATACAAATGGATCGAAATCCTCAACTGTTTTCGCAAGCAATTCTCCTGTACCCGGTGCCAAATTAGGGCGAGATCCCAATGGCAATCCAGCTTGGTATATCGCAGATCCAGAGCGTCCAGGAAAACATTTACAAGTAGGAGATAGTTTATCAAATTGACGGTTAGGGTTGGTAGTTAAATCCTGTAGGGGCGGGTTTTACAAACCATCTATGGGTAAGACAAATAATCTCGCAAACCCGCCCCCACCCAACGGTAAATCTCAATCTACCTGTAGGGGCGGGTTTGACCAACAATAATTACCTCAGACCAACAATCTCGCAAACCCGCCCCACGAACACGATAAATCTCTTCAAATCGGCAATGAATTTCAACTAACCAACACAGGAAAAATCAAAATGCTCCAAACAGCAAAAACTATTCAAGTAGACCGCCGCACAGGTCTGACTCACGCGGAATTTGTCAGGGAGTACCGCAATCCTGGCAAACCAGTTATTTTCACGGATTTATCAAAAGATTGGCCTGCCAAAACGAAATTTACGCCGGAGTATTTTCAAGAAAGATTTGGCGATCGAGAAATTGAAATAGGTGGTAAAATTTACACGCTCAACAAATTGTTCGATTTGCTCAAGAATTCCACAAAAGAGAATCCGGCTCCCTATCCCTTCAAACTAAATGTTCGCAAAGATTTTGCCGATTTAGAACCCGATATTTCTCCCAGACCGAGTATTGCCACACCCGATCGCACGCACAGCAGCTTAATCCCGAAGATGCTGCTCAATGATTTGTACGACTTAGAAATATTCTTCGGCGGGCCGGGCGGAGAATTTCCTTATTTGCACTACGATTTTCTCGGGCTTTATGCGTATATAAATCAAATTTACGGGGAAAAAGAATTTACAATTTTTTCGCCGGAGCAGCAAAAGTATCTTTACCCAAAACCAGGTTCTCCTTGGCTATCTGAGATTGAGAACCATCACAATCCAGACTTAAAAAAATATCCGCTTTTGGCTGAAGCTACGCCAATAACTATTACAATTTCAGCCGGTGAAACGCTCTTTATTCCCTGCGGCTGGTATCACACGGCAAGGTCGCTGACTTTAACAATTTCCGTAGCATTTGACCAACTTTGCGAATCAAATTGGAAATTTTTTACCAACGAATGTTGCATCCCCAGGGGCAACAATTCGGTCAAAGCCAAGATGATTAATGCTTATCTGACTGGTGCAGGTGCTTTGTTGAGTGCTCGCGAAAGATTGATGGGGACGGAGTAGAGATTTTAGATTTTAGATTTTAGATTTTAGATTGCTACCGCATACCGTAGGGTGCGTCGCCCTCGACAATCTCCAAACAAAATCGAAAGTCTGGTAGCGACGCACCTTACAAAATACTAACCAACGCATAGCTAATGAAAACAACCGCAGATTTACCCCCAAAACTTACTGCTGTAGATTTCGATCCTTTCGCTGGCGGAGAACTTTTTGCTTGCGTACCCGCGACGGAATCTCAAAAAGAAATCTGGATTGCCGTGCAAATGGGAGACGAGGCAAATTGTGCTTATAACGAGTCGATGTGTCTGCGATTGCAAGGAAACCTCGACATTCAATCTCTCCGATTTTCCATTCAGGAATTAGTGCAGCGGCACGAGGCGCTGCGGGCAACATTTAGCCCTGACGGATCGACTCTTTGTATTGCGTCGTCGCTCGAACTCGACATTCCGGTGATCGACTTGTCAAGTGTGGACGATCGCGATCGCGAATCGAAATTAGCTTATTTGCGCAGCCAAGAAGTCGATCGCCCTTTCCATCTAGTGCGCGGGCCGCTGTTTCGCAGTCAAATTATTAAGCTGCAAGAGCAGGAACACATCGTGATTCTCACCGGCCACCACATCATTTGCGATGGCTGGTCTTGGGGCATACTATTCCCGGATTTGGGAGCAATTTATTCTGCCAAAAAGCATGGGTTAGCTGCCAATCTTCCACAGCCAGAAAGTTTTATAGAATACGCAATTTCACAAGAAGAAAACTCAACAACAACCGAAATTATTGAGGCTGAAAAGTATTGGTTAGAACAGTTTTCAGGCACAATTCCGGTGCTAGATTTGCCGACTGACAGAGCGCGACCTGCTTTGAGAACTTACCAGGGTTCGCGGGAAGATTGGGAACTCAATCCAGATTTGGTTGCTAACCTCAAACGTCTCGGGAAAAAAGCAGGGTGCAGTTTTTTTACAACTCTCTTTGCTGCATTTGAAGCTTTTATGTACCGCTTGTGCGGGCAAGAAGATTTGGTTGTCGGAATGCCGGCGGCGGGACAACTTGTTGGAGGAAAAGACAAGCTTGCGGGACACTGCGTGAGCTTGCTGCCGCTGCGCACCCGCATTAACGAGGAACAATCTTTTAGAGATTATTTGCGATCGCGCCGCACGGCAATTTTAGATGCTCTCGACTGCCAGCAGATTACCTTCGGTACTCTGGTAAAAAAACTAGCAGTGCCGCGGGACTTCAGCCGCATTCCGCTAGTGCCTGTAACTTTTAATCTGGACGTACAGCTTACAGAAGAGCAACTTAATTTTGACGGTTTTGAAGCTGAAGTCTTCTCGAATCCGAGAACTTCGGAAAACTTTGAATGGGCAGTGAATGCCAGCGAAACAAAAAACAAACTCGTGCTGGAGTGCCAGTACAATACCAACTTATTTGATGCTGCGACAATCCGCCGCCGCATGGCTGAATTTGAGGTGCTGTTAGAGGGGATAGTTGCTAATCCAGAGCAACCGCTGAAAAACTTGCCAATTTTGACGGCAGCGGAACAGCAACAGCTATTAGTTGAATGGAATAACACTCAAACAAATTATCCCGAATCAGCCTGCATTCACCAACTATTTGAAGTTCAAGCAGAACAAACTCCCGACGCTGTAGCCGTAGTTTTTGGAGAGCAACAGCTAACCTACCAACAGCTAAATTGTCGCGCCAATCAACTCGCACATTACTTACAAACTTTGGGGGCTGGCCCGGAAGTTTTAGTGGGCATTTGTTTGGATCGCTCTATGGATGCGATCGTCTCGCTTTTAGCTGTTCTCAAAGCAGGCTCGGCTTACTTGCCCTTAGACCCCGCTTATCCCAAAGAGCGGCTGGATTTCATGCTGTCAGACGCCCAAATATCGGTGCTTTTGACTCAACAGAACCTAGTAGAAAAACTTCCCGACTGCGGAGCAAAAGTAATTTGTCTGGATGCGGCGCAGCAGGAAATAGGCGCACAAAGTGAGATAAACCCAGCCAGTCTCGCGAATGCAGACAATCTAGCTTATGTAATGTATACTTCTGGTTCGACAGGCAAGCCCAAAGGTGTTTGCGTCGTCCACCGGGGCGTAGTGCGGTTAGTCAAAGACACTAATTTCGCCAGCCTCACCGCAGCAGAAGTATTCCTGCAACTGGCTCCGATTTCCTTCGACGCCTCGACTTTGGAAATTTGGGGAGCGCTGCTCAACGGGGCGCAACTGGCGGTATTCCCTCCCGGCAGCCCTTCTTTGGCAGAGTTGGGAGAGGCGATTCGCTTATACAATGTGACAATTTTGTGGCTGACAGCCGGACTGTTTCACTTGATGGTGGACGATCGCATTGAGGATTTAAAGGGTGTGCGCCAACTGTTGGCAGGCGGTGACGTTTTATCTGTTCCCCACGTTCAGAAGTTGCTGCGAGAAGTTCCAAACTGCAAATTAATTAACGGTTACGGGCCGACCGAAAATACGACTTTTACTTGCTGCGCGCCGATCGACTCTGCCAGTCAAATTAGCAATTCCGTTCCTATCGGGCGGGCGATCGCCAATACTCAAGTTTACATACTCGATCGGTATTTGCAGCCAGTGCCGATCGGCGTTCCGGGGGAATTGTATGCAGGCGGCGCAGGCTTAGCCAGAGGCTACCTCAACCGCCCCGATTTGACAGCCCAAAGGTTCATTCCGAATCCTTTTACAAACCAAGAAGATGGATTGGAAAATGCAGAAAATCGATCGGTTTCAAGCCTTCTTCCTTCTTCAAATCGCCTTTACAAAACAGGGGATTTAGCCCGCTACCTGAGTGACGGTAACATCGAGTACCTCGGACGCACCGACAATCAGGTAAAGATTCGCGGCTTCCGCATAGAAGTCGGAGAAATTGAGGCAGTGCTCGCCGCACATCCAGATGTTAGCCAAGCGGCGATCGCAGTTCAGTTAGATGCTTCGGGCAACAAATGTCTGGCAGCTTATGCAGTTTCCCGCCCAGGTCAAATTCTCGCAGCCGGTACCCTGCGCAGTTTCCTGCAAGAAAGACTGCCAGACTACATGATACCTGCTGGGTTTGTCTTCCTCGACGCTTTGCCCTTAAACCCCAACGGCAAAGTAGACCGTCGCGCTTTGGCAACTCAAAAGTGGCAATCTAGCGACGCTGCGCCCAATGAAACAATTGCTGTTGCCCCCCGCGACAAGTTTGAATTCCAAGTGACAGAAATTTGGGAAAAAGTTTTAGGCATCAATTCAACGGGAATCAGGGACAATTTCTTCGAGGTGGGAGGACATTCCCTGCTAGCAGCGCGCCTGTTAGCTGAAATTGAGAAAGTATTCGACAAAAAGCTGCCGCTGTCTGCTATTTTCCAATCGCCAACAGTTGAGCAATTGGCTGACATTCTCCGCGAACCTGAATGGTCTTCGCCTTCTCCGTCAATGGTCGTGATTCAACCGGGAACCGGAAGTTACAAACCGCCTCTGTTCTGCATCCACGTACTCGGTAGAGGATTGGAATTTTACCGTCCTTTAATGAATTATATCGATCCATCGCAGCCTGTTTTGGGACTGTCAAGCCAGATTATGGATGAAAAATTGGCTCCCCCCAATCGAGTTGAGGAATTGGCAGCTTATTACATAAAAGAAATGCAAACTTTCCAGCCACACGGCCCTTATTTTCTGTTAGGGGTATCTTTTGGGGGGACGGTAGCTTTTGAGATGGCTCGGCAACTTCACGATCTAGGTGAGAAGGTAGCTTTGCTGGGATTGTTGGACACTTACGGCCCGGCTAATTCCAAAAATTTGTCTGAGATTAAGAAGAGTCAACGCGGGATGAAAGTTTTACGGCTCACGCCTGCTTTATTTATCAAGAAAGCGAAGAGCAATCTGATGGGAAAAATCCAGGATCTCACTTATATTCAGTGGAGAATTTTGTGCAAGTTGTACGGGGCGATCGGGCGTCCCTTGCCAATTTATTTGGAAAACTTCACTCATGGGGAATTAAATAATGAGGCATTGAGACATTACGTAGCGGGAGTTTATCCGGGCCGGGCTTCTATTTTCAAGGCTGTTGAGAGTGCGGCCGCGTTTGGTGCCGATCGCGAATTGGGTTGGGGTGGGGTAATTACGGGAGGAATAGAGGTTTACGACATTCCCAGCAACCACCTTGGGATGTTAAAAGAACCTCACGTTCGGATACTGGGGGAAAAATTGCAGGCTGCGGTCGCTCGGTTTCAGGGTAAAAATTTATGAGATTTTAACCGCAGACAGATAAACATAGATTTTATCTGTGTCGATCAAACTAATGATGCACCACGTGCAACAAGCCTTCTACGATAGGGGCGATCGCACTTGGATCGGCCTTCGCAAGCTGCAGATTCGGCGGCTTGCGAAGGCTGGATACGACAGTCTCCAACAAAAAGCGCAAGCGTTGCATCTTCACCCTTCCAAAGCCGCCAACAGACACAGCAACAAAGCCTCCGTCCACTCGACGACAGCACCGTAAGTATCGCCCGTGTGGCCGCCCAAACGGTGGTTAAACCAGGCTCCGGCAAAAATTCCGATCGCACTTCCCCCCAAAGCCATCCCCACCGCCAACAGCCACCGATCGCCCTCCAAAACAACTTGCACCACGCTCAAACTCAGCAGCAACAGCACCCCTGGGATAAAATCAAAAGGAGAATAAATCGATTCTTTGTGAAAAGCTCCCTTACCCTCAGCCCGGAGATAGGGATACCGGGCGATCGCCACCAGTTGGCCCCACCTTCCCCAACCGGCGACACCCATCAAAGCCAGCCACCGATAGTTATTCAAGTCCGAGAGAGCGGCTGTTTTCAGCAGCACGATCGCGATCGCAGCCATCGCCCCAAAGGCTCCTGTAACGCTGTCCCGCATGACTTCTAGCCTGCGCACGGGGTCTGGTACAGCCAGCCCGTCTGCCGCGTCCATAGCCCCGTCTAGGTGCAGCCCGCCAGTAACGGCGATGCCCAACACTACCACTAAGGCCGATCGAGTCAGAGCAGGCATTCCCAACAACTGCAACCCAAGATCCGCCAGTCCCAGCATCCCCCCAATCAAAAGCCCGATCGCCGGTGCCAAGCGAGCAATGCCCCGAAACTCCAAAGTCCAAGACATCGGCACCGGCAAACAAGTATAAAAAGCGACTGCGGCTGCGATGGCAGCGCCTTGATTCCGGAAAAAGCCGATCGTAGAGCGAACCAATTTATTATCCACCATAAGATAGAAAGTTTTTCATCTCGTATGCAGTTGTCAATCCCTTAGCGTGTGCCAGAATTGGAGCTGTAACACCCTAGTTTTTTGGATCGGGCATTCCTCCTGTCCGAGCTCTTTTCCCCGGAAAACCTCTGTCGGCAGCGATCCCGAAGCTCCCTATCTAAAATGACTAAACTCAAGATCCCCGTTTCCCTTCCCAAGAATTCTAGCTAACTCCCTGATTTCCAAGACGGGAACATAATACAACAGAGGCTTTTACTCCATGAGTCACGACCAATTGAATAACAGGGTAGTTGCTCCTTGCATCATCGATACAGGGATTGTCGTCAACAAACGCGATATCAAAAGATTGCTGTTTGATTTAGGACGTGTCCGCTACCTTCACATACAAGATGGCAAGATTTACAGCGAAGGGGAAGGTTATGTGCTCGAAGTCTTCGCCAACCCCCATCGTTCTACCCTGATTGCCAACCATGCGCTTTATTTGAACGTGTATAGTTTTGATTACCTCGAACTGAAACAGTCCCCTGAAGATGGTGCTTATTTTGACTTGATTCAAGACGGACGGCAGTTGCGCTTAATTCCCCTCTCCAATCCTTTGCAAGAGCAATTCGCCCGGAATTTAAATGCTGCGGCTTTGGATGCGGTTGTCGATCAGGTACTCTCAGGCAACTGGGATCTGCCATTGGATGAGGACGATTCCCCCTTTTAATCGTCAGTCTGTCGATTTTAGATTTTAGATTTTAGATTTTAGATTTACTTGCAGCATTGAATCTGGGAGTTAGAACTAAGGTCTAAAATTTTTTGCCCTCCACGACGATTGTCGGAAACTTGTATCCGTTTTTGGGCGGGGTCATGAGTTTTTTGTCGCGATGTCATCAACAATAGATTAGATAACACGGACGGCCGAGTAGCGGTTAACGATCGTCGGGGACTAATGACTGAAGACAACACGGGATTTTCTTTTAAATGTCAGGCTAATTGCAGCCATACCCAAGCGCGTGCAGGGGTTTTTTCCACTCCCCACGGTGTTGTGGAAACGCCTAAATTTATGCCCGTGGGGACGCTAGCTAATGTCAAAACTTTGACACCAGCACATCTTGAGGCGGCGGGTTCTCAAATGGTTTTGGCAAATACTTATCACTTGCATTTGCAGCCGGGGGAAGCGATTGTCGCAGGCGCCGGCGGATTGCATAAATTCATGGCTTGGCCGGGCCCGATTCTGACGGATTCGGGCGGCTTTCAGGTGTTTAGCTTGAGCCAAATGCGCCAGATTAGTGATGATGGGGTGACTTTTCGGTCTCCCCGCGACGGCCGCAGGATTAATTTGACGCCGGAACGATCGATCGAAATTCAGAATCAGTTGGGGGCCGATGTGATTATGGCCTTTGACGAGTGTCCCCCTTACCCCGCTACGCGGGAGGAGGTGGAGGCGGCAACAAATCGCACTTACCGCTGGCTGCAACGCTGCATTCAAGCTCACTCGCGCCCCGATCAAGCTTTGTTCGGCATTGTGCAGGGGGGTGTTTTCCCCGATTTGCGATCGCGCGCGGCGAACCAGTTAGTAGATTTGGATTTACCCGGTTACGCGATCGGCGGGGTTAGTGTCGGGGAATCGGGGGATTTGATCGCAGAGATTGTGAGGGTGACGGCGCCCCTGTTGCCGGCAAATAAACCGCGTTATTTGATGGGGATTGGGACTTATCGGGAAATGGCGTTGGCTGTGGCGAGTGGCGTAGATATGTTTGACTGCGTGATTCCGACTCGGCTGGGCCGCCACGGGACGGCTTTTGTGGGTGGGGAACGCTGGAATTTGAAAAATTCTCGGTTCCGGGAGGATTTTGCTCCCCTGGATGAGTCTTGTCCTTGTTATACCTGCCAAAAATTCAGTCGGGCTTATTTGGCACATTTGGCGCGGGCTAACGAAGTGCTGGGGTATACTTTGCTGGCGCTTCACAATGTGACGGAGTTGATTCGCTTTACTGGGAGGATGCGGGAGGCGATTTTGGCCGATCGATTTACTGAAGAGTTTGCTAGCTGGCTCGCACCAAGAGTCGATCGATCGTGATTGCCTTGGGTGAAGATATGCGACAATTATGAAAATTCTGTTGGATAGGTAGGTTGATTCATGGAAGCTGCATTACTCTTAGCAAAACTGCCCGAAGCTTATTCGATTTTTGAGCCTTTGGTTAATGTTTTGCCCGTTATTCCCGTGTTTTTCTTGCTGCTGGCTTTTGTTTGGCAGGCCGCTGTCGGATTTAGATAAGTTTGATTTCATAAAAAGCAGGGGCAATTCACAAATTGCCCCTGCTTTTAGTTATTAAGTTTTGTTTCGTTCTTCTTTCTGGCTTCAGCCACCGCCGATCGCACTTTTGAAAGCTGGCCTTTCTGAGATCCGCTTGATGTAATCTACAACAGCCGGATAAGGACTGAGGTCTAGCTGTAGCACCATCGGAATGTAACCCAATATTGACCCGACTGCTGCGTCGGCGACGCCGAATTCATCACCCATTAAAAACGGCTGTTTCTCGAAGATTTGATTAAGCGGTGTTAACAAGCGGGGAGTTTCGCGATCGCGAGTTGCTTCTGTAAATATTCCCGGCCCGAGGCTGGCATTAGCAAACATCACCCACTGCACGATTTGAGCTTGCTGCTCCAAAGTCTCGGGCATTTTACCATGTTTTTGAGCTAAATACAGCAGAATTGCACCGGATTCCCAAAGTTTAAAATCTCCCTCAACAATTGCCGGTACTTGGCCGATCGGGTTAATTTCGAGATACTCTGGCTGCAAGTGTGCCCCTGCTGGCATATCTAGGGTGACGAATTCGTAGGGAACCGCTATTTCTTCTAGATACCACTTGACAATTGATGCCCTGCTGCGGGCTCCGCCGTAAAGTTTCAGCACGGAATTTTTATCCTTTAATGCAATATTGCTGTTATAGCATTTTTTGGGAATTGGGCATTGGAGCCACAGCCTCCGGGTATGTGTTCCCAGGCATAGCCTGGAAGGAGTATCCATTACCCATTACCCATTACCCATTACTAATGACTAATGACTGCCGACACTGCTGTTAAATGCGAAAATAAGATATTGCTGCCGATCGCAATTAAAATTACGCCTCCGAGGAACTCTATTTTATTTCCAAATAAGTTGCCGCACTTGTGACCGATAAACACGCCAGCAAATACGACCAAGAAAGTAATAAATCCGATCGCACTAACGACAGGGCCGATCGAAGTTTTTAGCACTGCAAATCCGAGACCAACTGCGAGGGCATCGATACTCGTCGCCACCGACAGCGTTATCAAAGTTCCCGTATCTAAGGGATTAAACTTTTTCTCGCATTCTTCGCTTTGCAGCGATTCATAAATCATTCTACCGCCAATGAAACTCAAAAGCCCAAAAGCTATCCAATGGTCGATCGGTGTTATCAAAAAACTAAAACTAAGACCTATTAACCATCCTATTACGGGCATTAAAGCTTGAAAAACTCCGAAAAATAAGGCAATTTTTAAAGCTTTATTGACCTTCATGTGTTTGATTGCTAAACCGCTGGAAACAGCGACAGCAAAAGCATCTGCTGCTAGTCCCAAGGAAAGTAATACGGTAGTGGCTGCATCCATTTTTGTAAATTGTTAGATGTTATAGGTAAAGTGTTCCTCTTGACTGTTTTACTTTACACTAAATTTTGATAAAGTTGCAGTTTTTTCATATTTGATTCATTTTTAAATCACATTGGTTTCATAATTGACGGTATTCAAAAGCTCAGGGCTTATCTGTATGATAATGAAAAATTATGAGCTACAGTTCTGGACGCAAAAAGTGGTTTTACGTGCTACTTATAGCGGTGTACCCGATCGCCATAAGTAGCACCCTAAATATAGAGGTTCTGCGTTCAGGACTAAACTAAGCCCAGGCGCATCTAAATTTTAAAGTCAAGTTTGATGAAATTCTGCTGGGGTGTCCCGCCCCCGAAAAATACAGCGCAAGATGCCCGACAGCTTAGCATTTAACGCTTCGATAAATTGAAATAAAAACTGGGCGATTGAAATCGATCCGACGCGGAGGAAGAGGGAGGCAAAAGCATTCATCATTTACGATGCTCGATCGACTGTTAAAATTTTCAATTAAACGATCGGCAATTTTACTATAAACTCAGCACCGCCCCCAGTTTGAGATTGAACCGGAGATTCAACTTTAAGGCTGCCGCCGTGCAATTCTACAATAATTTTATAGCAAACCGACAGATCCAATCCTGTAAACTTATTAAATAATTTACTATGGCCAAACTGGTCAAATATTATGTGTTGAATTTCCGGCGGAATTCGGGACCCGTTGTGGGCGATCGATACTGCAATACACCTGCCTGGAGAATCCTCGACAATATTTGTTTTAATTGTAATAATTTGAGCAGAGTTTTCAATACTGTTAACAGCATCAATGGCATTGCTCAGGAGACTCGCGAATACCTGGCTCAGTTGAGCGGGATAACACAAAATTGGCGGCAGGTTGTTGTACTCCTTGACTACTAATATTTTTTTTTCCAGCCTGCTCGCTAGCAACAGCAAAATATTTTCGATGCTTTCATTAAGGTTGGCGTGTACTTTGTTGGCTTCGTCAGGAAGCGAAAATTTCCACAAAGCAAGGACTATTTGGCGAATGCGATCGGTTCCTATTTTCAAAAGATTGAGAATTTGCGGCAACTCTTGGCTAATAAAATCTATGTCGCCAGACTGTATTTCTTTGGCAATTCGCGGCACAGGTTCGGGATATTGTTCGCGATAGAGGCGAATTATATTAAGCAAATCTTTGATATAATCGTTGAGGTGAAGCACGCGGCCGTAAATAAAGTTAATCGGGTTATTAATTTCTTGAGCAACTTCGGCTGCTAGTTGACCGACAAGAGCCATTTTTTCGCTTTGTACTAAATGCTCTTCATTTCTTCTGAGTTTGGCTAATACTTCTTCCAAAAGTTTGAGCTTTTCTTGAACTTGCCCGTTGAGTTGGGATTGGGAAATTGCGATCGCCAGCGAGTCTGCAATTGCTTCTAAAACTTCCACCTCGTCGGGAGTCGCAAACCGCCGGTTTGTACAGGCGAACAGATATCCGAGCCGATTAGTCTGAGTCAGTACGGGTACTGCTGCGTAGTGGCTGTTTGTTAGTTCGATATAGGCGTGTTCCTGAGACGTTCCGCTATCAGGGGCGACGGTTTTATATAGCAGTATCGTTTCGCAGCGGTGGAGGCGTGCAGCTAAATCTCCAGAGGGCCCTCCTGGAACGCCGAAGATTCCCAAGCGCCCGGGCAAACCTTCCCGGCAATATTCCCAGCTAAATTCTAAAGTATCTTGTCGGGGATCGTACCATCCGAAAATTGCTCGATCGAGCTTCAGCAAAGTACCGAGTTCGTCTACTGTAGTTTGGATGATGCGATCGAGGTGCAAACAAGCGCGAATGCGGCCAGTCAAGCGGTGGAGAAGGGCTTCTGTGCGAGTGCGGCTGCAATTTAGGGCAAACAGCTTGAGTGCGGCAATTGCTGCGAAAATAGCTGCGGCTGCAAGTACGGCGGCGGCTACTGCTAGTAGATTGAAGGGGAGCAGTTGTTTTTCGAGATTGTCGCGGGGAATTACGAGGGCGATCGACCATTCAGCTTGTTCTAAAGGAAGATAGGCAACATAAACTCTGGTGTCGTTGATTTGAGTCAGCAAAATGCCAGTTTTTTGATAAACCATCTCCCGGGCTACATTCGCCAAATTAGCATCTGCAGACTCTAAAAGACTGGGAGCCGGCTTGTCGATATTTCCGATTAACCCAGCGTTGGGATGGACAATCGGCACTCCTTGAGAATTGAGAACAAAAGCGTAAGTTCCTGGCCCGTATTCCAGCTTTCCTACTACTTCCGCAATTCGGTCGATGCTAATGACCCCGTTCATTACTCCGATCGGCTTTTCTGCTGTTTTATAAATAGAATTTGCCGAATTTGACCACACCGGAGCCGAAATCGGAACAATACTTTGTTTTTTGAGCGTGCGAGAAATGGTAGGATCTGAAACATAGACTTCCCCAGCCATTGCCTTTTTGAAGTGTTGGCGGTCGCTGACATTAATCAAGGCTCTGCCGACTTTTGTGGTGAAATAAGAACCGTCGGGAGCTATTAATGCGAAATGCTGGAATTTTTCCAGTCGAATTACTTCGGATTTTAAATAAGGCTCTGCCACTGACCAATTCATCGAACGAACGGGAGGAGTGTGGGCGAGGAGTTGGATCTCAGCCTTTCTAGTGCCGAGCCACCGATCGATATTGTTCCCGCGCTCCCTAACTTCTAACAAAGCATTTCGCTCTAAATTGTTGATAATCAAGCGACGAACGCTTTGATAGCTGATACAACCAGTGATGCTAGCTGCCAGAATTGTTACGCCCCAAAGTAACAGCGCAGTTTTGTAGGGAAGAGGGTATTCGCCCTTAAATCCCGCTGGCAATAGTCGAGTTAATTTCCACCACTTAACTCTCGCAAAGCTTCCCATTGTTTGACTAATTTGTGAGATTGAAATTCTCAGATCACCTGCGATGTAGTCCCAGCCTGCCAATAGTCTGAAACTACGAGCATTGAATAATTGCGGGAATTTTGGAATTTTTTCCCGCCGGCTGGTTCACACTGTTAAACGGCCATAAAAAATTTTACTATATTTTTTATTTAATTAGAATATTTAATCAACAAATTAAGAGTTTTCTTAACACTCCTTAATAATTTATGTTGATTAGGTGATGTGCGCAGGCATCATTCTACGTTGAGATGTTCGGCGTTTTTGTTATGAGGTAAGGTACACACACAGCGGTACACCCTACTTTCAGATGTTTGGGGTTGGTCTTAATATTGAAATATTAAAAGCTTTTCCCTCATTAATGAATGAAAAGCTTTTTAAATTTTTAATTTACATCTCAAAAACCAAAACTATTTTCCCTGCATCCGCTGACTGAGGCGCTGCTAAATAGCCTCAGTTGCGCGATTTGTTTAAAGAACCTTGTGAGTGTGTTCGTGCTGTTTCACATTGTCTTCAGTGCGAATAACGCGCTCGGAGTTGAGGACTCTTTTGCGTTCTAAGGAATAAGTAAAGTCGTTGCGAACGGTTCCCAAGGGAATGTGAAGTTGAGCTTGGGGGCGGATTTTGTAAGTGCGGGCAGCGGAAATCGCCCGAAAGCCAAATTCTTCGCTAAACTGAGCTGATGTCGGGAATTCTGGCAACATTTTTGGTGATTCGCCATCGAGCACTGCTCCCAAAGTCGTCCCGCAAGCCATTAAATAGGATGTGGGAATTCCCTTGACAATTGCTTCCAAAGCTGCTGAGGGAATAGCTTCGATTACTTGCACTTCAAAAACTTCGCCTTCTTCTTTGATGAAGCAGGTAGCTACACCGACTGCTATGTAGTCGTCGGTGCAGAGATCCGGAGCGTTGGGATAAACTGTTGCAGTCGTCATAAGAAAAGCTTGGTAGTGTGGAAACCGGGAACGAGAAATTAAGGGATTTGAAATTTGAGATTTTACATTTTTTCCACGGTTTTTTTCGGGGATTTTACGTGGAAAATCTCAAACTGGCTGTTCTAATACCTAAAATTTTTGGGTTAAGCTCCGAAGAGCCGATCGCACGATTGTGTCGATCGTACCACATCAAGGTAAATGCCGGATGATTCGGCAAGGATTTCCCGCCGCCACGACGTTTGCGGGAATATCTTTGACAACGACACTGCCTGCACCGATCGTGCTATTGTCGCCAATAGTGACTCCTGGACAAATAATACTGCCGCCGCCAATCCAAACATTATTGCCAATATTAATTTCAGCGGCGAGTTCTAGGCCAGCAACTCTAATTTCCGGGTCTGTGGGGTGAAGAGCGGTGTAAATTTGGACGTTGGGCCCGCACAGTAAATTTTCGCCGATGCTAACTCGATTGCAGTCGAGAATCACGCAGCCAAAATTCATATACAATCCGTTTCCAGCATAAATATGGCTGCCGTAGTCGCAGTAAAAAGGTGGCTCGATTTCAACTTTCGGCCCGACTGCACCGAACAATTCCGCGATAATTTCTAACCGTTTGTCTGGTTCGTCTTCGCGGGTAGAATTGTAGGTTCTGGCGAGGCGGCGGGCTCGCCGGCGCTCTGAAATCAATTGCTCGTCCGCAGCTAAATACAATTCGCCGGCGAGCATTTTTTGTTTTTCGGTTTTTTCCATAAGAATCGGCGGTTGTAACCGCCACTATACAAAGTTTCGCCCGTCTCTAAGAGACTGAAGAATAATCTAGGGTGCGTAGCGCGCACCTTATCGCTATAATTAGCGCGTCAAACCATTTTTTGATTTTGCAGCCTAGATTTAGGGGCCGGGTTTCGACTGCAAACAAACGGCTAAATCCAGGTTGGTTAATTGCTCAAAAGCTCGATCGATCGATCCTTTGGAGCGCAAAAAACCAGTATTGGCAGCGGGGCAAATATATTGCAGAGTGGAGGGCGAAAATCGATCGATAATTGACTTAACGCTGTTAATTTGCCGGGGCCAGTGAAAAGTTTTTGCCGTCAATAGCGGTACTGGGGCAGCTTCTCGGTTGGGGAGCAAGTGTCTGCCCGAAAACAGCACTCCGCCGCTGCCACTATCATAAAGGCAAGACGAACCTGGAGAATGGCCTGGAGTCCAAAATGCTTTTATTCGATCGCTCACAGCAAATTCTCGCTCAAAAACCGTCACCTTCAATCCCGGCAGCAAATAAGCTTCCTGCTCTTGAATCAGGATATCGCACCCCGTGGCTTCCTGAATCTCCCGCGCCTTGCCGATAGCGCCGCGGTGGGTGAGAAACAGCAGTCGCACACCGCCGCGCGCGAGCAAAAAGGTTTGGTTAATCTCATCCCAAGCGGGACAATCCACCAGGATGTTCGATTCGTTTTCTACAATGAAATAAGCTGTTGCACCCAGGGTATCCCGGTTAGGCGGGAAAGCAAAGATATTGTCCAGCACGGGTCTGGGCTGTTTGGAGACTGAACTCTGTTGTTTCAAGGAAGTATTTCAGAAGGGAATGGGATAAATATTATGTTGTTTTTACTATGGTTGTTCGTATTGGGGCTGATCTCGTACTACTTGTTGCAGAACGGCATCAGCCGCATCACCCGAACTCCGGTATGGCTGCTGTGGCTGGTAATGATGGCGCCGCCGTTGATTTGGAGCGGTTGGGTTTTAGTTAACGGTACGAGCAAAAAAGTACCGCCGGAGTTAGTAATTATACCTTTTCTGGTTTGCCCTTTTTTGTATTGGTTTTTGGTACAGTTGGGGCGCAAGAAAATTACCGCCGAAACTGCTGAGCAGGTAGCCGACTCTGCGACTGAACCTGCAAAGCCAAAACCGCCCGTGCGCCCGATCGACGCAGCAGAAGAAGCGAGTTTGCGCGATTGTTTTCCTTGGTCAATTTACTTTTTGCGAGATTTGGAATTTCGGCCGCAGGCTGTAATTTGTCGCGGACAGTTGCGCACGAACCCGGAGGCGGCTTATCAGGCAATTCGGGAGAATGTGGAGAGGCTTTTTGGCGATCGCTTTTTAGTAGTATTTCAAAACAGCTTGAGCGGTCAACCTTTTTTTGCCATAGTTCCCAATCCCAGCCACCAATCAGGGGAAACTCCTGTCAAAACCGAATCTGTAACCAGGCCTTTTTTTGCATTAGCTTTGCTGCTGATCACGGTGTTTACGACTACGCTTGTCGGGGCGCGACTTGCCGGAGTTACTGAACAAGCTTTGCAGTCCAACCCGTCACTATTGCTCCAGGGTTTGCCTTACTCGCTGGCTCTGATTACAATTTTGGGAATTCACGAATCCGGCCACTATTTAGCTGCCCAATTTTACAAAATTCGCACGACTCTGCCTTATTTTATTCCGATTCCTTTTTTCTTGGGAACTTTTGGCGCGTTCATTCAAATACGGAGTCCAATTCCCAACCGCCGAGCTTTATTTGATGTTAGCATTGCCGGGCCCCTTGCGGGTTTAGTTGCGACAGTGCCATTATTAATTTGGGGTTTGGATCATTCGACAATTGTACCGCTCTCTGACAAGTCGGGAATGTTAAATTTTGAGTCTTTCAAACCCAATTTTTCGCTGCTGATGACTCTCTTGAGCAAGTTAACCTTGGGCGGTGCTTTGAATGCGGAAACTGCGATCGATTTGCATCCGGTAGCGGTGGCGGGTTATTTGGGTTTGATAGTGACGGCGTTTAATTTGATGCCCGTGGGACAACTTGATGGCGGGCACATCGTGCACGCGATGTTCGGCCAGCGAGCGAGTATGGCGATCGGGCAAGTTGCTAGACTTTGTATGCTGCTGCTTTCTTTTTTGGAACAGGGTTTGCTGCTGTGGGCGATTATTTTGTTCTTGACGCCACTCAACGATGAACCGGCGTTGAATGATGTCAGCGAATTGGATAATCGGCGGGATTTTTTGGGGTTGCTGGCGATCGGGCTTTTGTTAATGATTTTGTTACCAGCGCCCAGGGTGCTCCTGGAGTGGTTAAATGTTTAGAAGAAACTTCGGCAACAGATTCGCAAGGCGGATTTAACGACTTTAACGGATTTAATTAACGGATTGATGTTGAAGTCCGAGGGAAGAGAGAAGAAGGAACAAAAGAGAGGTTGAAAATTTATGCAAGGGTTGCTATACAAGCGAGTTTAGCGTTTCTCTACTCGCTTTCGATCTCGAAGTAATCTTTATTTTCACCGACTTACCTGAGAACGATGTCTTACAAATCCTTTACTTTCCAACATTTAAAAGATCGGTTTGGATTGGAGCCGTCACTGGGTTCTATTCTGAGTGCTAAGGTTATTCCTTTAGAACCCTCCGAATGGCTTTGGAGAACCCTAGAAATTAGTTCTAACACTGCTGTGACAACTGCAAAAGAACGTTCGGAACGGATTATTTCTCCTATTTTGTTAGAATCTAGAGAAAGGAACAACCGACAATTTTCTATCTTTTCCGGCTGGTCATTTGATGTAGATGTCGATCGGGGATTGAATGGAGAATGCGATTTTATACTGTCTTCCGTACCCTTTGATTTTGAAATTAAAGTCCCCATTTTTGCATTGAGAGAAACGAAAGGCGGAGAAATAGAATCTTGTCTCCCGCAGTGTGCTGCACAAATGGTGGCGGCTCAGGTATTTAACGAAGGCGAACACAATTCACTACCTGCCGTATTTGGCTGCGTAACTACTGGCGTTGTCTGGCGGTTTCTTAAATTAGAAGGAAATAATTTAATTATTGATGCTGATGTTTATTGTCTCGATAATGTTCCTATGATTTTAGGTGTTTTGCAAAGAATTGTTAATTTATACTAATAATTTAACTTTCATAATAAAAGAGGTTATTATTGAGAAATTTCGTCGTTCCTACAAACTTAATTAGATTTTATTACCGGATGCGAAAGCGAAAAAGTTTGACCGCAAATCAAATAATATAGCTGTACCAATGATCGCAATGACTCCCGAACAAACAGCGCTAATTCCGATTTATCGCGAAAAGTGGCGGCAAATTGGAGTTTCGATAAAACCAGTCGATCGCCCGCAAGCTACAGCCGCCATAAACACCGCCTACAATATCATCGGCTTTCCTGAACCGGAAATTATTTTCTGTGACAGCCCTTACACAGCTTTGCAAGCAGTTGAACCGCTAAGAATACGCGATTCGGGTCGGGGAACTGGCAGCGAAATCAGAAACAAAATTCATAATGAATTGTACGATATATTAAGAAGTCAACTCAGCAGGGAACTGGAAAATAAAATTTACAGCACACTCTATAATCCGCTGTACGCTCAACTGATGAATCAACTGCACGTTCATGTTAAAGACGAAGTTTACGTCAAATTAGCACGGAAGTTGGGCGGGAGATTTCAGAGACTCCAGATCGATGGGGCCGATCGTAATAACACCATAGTTTCCGAACTCTCAGCCTGTCACGGAAGTTGGGTAGAGTTTTGTATTGGCGTGTTAAATTTGGAGTACGATCGCTCTTTATATTCAGCTTTTCAATCCTTAGTGGAAAAGTGCGGCTGGATTTACCCGTTTGAGAAAAAGTGCTTTGTGTGCGATCGCCCGCGACAACTTCATTTTGACAGCGAATATTTGCTCCACGCAGAAGGTCAACCAGCGATCGAATTTGCTGACAAGTTCAGCGTATACTGTTATCGCGGCGTGCGACTGCCGGAAACAATCGGTCAAGTTCCGCCTCAGTCTTGGCAAGCTTCATGGCTGTTAACAGAAGATAATGCCGAAGTGCGGCGAGTTTTGATTCAGGCGATCGGCTATCCGAAAATTTGTCAAGAATTGCAAGCAACTGAATTGGATACTTGGCAAGAATATACTTTGTTGAAAATTGAGAATAATATTGACTTAGAGCCAATTTATTTGTTAAAGATGACTTGTCCGAGTACGGGACACGTTCACGTTTTGCGAGTGCCGCCGGAAGTGCGATCGGCTAAAGAAGCGATTAGCTGGGTAAATTGGGGAATAGATCCAGAAGAATTTCAAGTGCAAACTTGACCGGAAAGTTTAGAGTGTTGAGTGCGCTAGTTGACTGTTAAAGAATTACAGCGCCACAAAAACAGCGTTCTGCACAAGTCCAGAACAATTAAAAAATGTAGATTTACAGCCCGCACTTGGTACTATGTACTCTGGCAGCTAAAACCCACAACTTCAAATCGACATGAGCCAGCATTCAGACCGCATTGCCCCTCACGGCGGCATCCTGGTCAACCGCATTGCCACACTAGACCAAAGACAAGAATTTTTCGACAAAGCAGAAGTATTGCCGCGAGTTCAGCTTTCGGATCGATCGATCTCCGACCTGCAAATGATCGCCATCGGCGCCCTGAGTCCCCTCAAAGGGTTCATGAACGAAGCTGATTATCGATCGGTCGTCAAACAAATGCGCCTCTCCAACGGCCTCCCTTGGTCGGTTCCCATCACCCTCTCGGTAACAGAAGCAGTTGCCGATACCCTGAAAGCAGGAACTTTAGTGCGCCTCGACTCGCCGGCGGGCGAATTTGTCGGGCTCTTGGAACTCGCAGAAAAATACCGCTACAGCAAAGAAGAAGAAGCCCTCAACGTCTACCGCACCGACGACCTCAAACACCCGGGCGTCCAAGTAGTAGACAAATCCGGGCCAGTTAACCTCGCAGGCGACGTTTGGCTGCTGGAACGCGAACTAGATGTCCGGTTTCCCCAATACCAAATTGACCCGGCGAAATCGAGACTGCTGTTCAAAGAAAAAGGATGGAAAACCATAGTCGGTTTCCAAACCCGAAACCCCATCCACCGGGCGCACGAATACATCCAAAAATGCGCCTTAGAAACAGTAGACGGCTTATTTCTGCACCCGCTAGTGGGGACGACAAAAGATGACGATATCCCCGCTGACGTGCGGATGCGCTGCTACGAAATTCTGCTAGAAAAATACTATCCAAAAGACCGCGTAATTTTGGCAATTAATCCGGCGGCGATGCGCTACGCCGGGCCGCGAGAAGCAATTTTTCATGCTTTAATCCGCAAAAACTACGGCTGCACTCACTTTATCGTCGGGCGCGATCACGCTGGAGTTGGCGATTATTACGGCACTTACGATGCCCAATACATTTTTGACGAATTTGAGCCGGGAGAATTGGGAATTGTGCCGATGAAATTCGAGCACGCTTTCTATTGCACGCTGACGGAACAAATGGCTACAACTAAAACAAGCCCCAGCACTCCCGAACAGCGGGTGCATTTGTCGGGAACCAAAGTGCGGGAAATGCTGCGCGCTGGAAAATTGCCGCCGCCGCAGTTTTCCCGGCCGGAAGTCGCCGCCGAATTAGCCAAGGCAATGAATATTTTCAATTACGAGATTTAAACGTTGAACCTTGGTGCGGGCGGTATTTTGAATAGTTTTTAATTTTGAGTTTTGAGTTTTAAAGTGGAAATTTTAAACTTAAAGCTCAAAAGTTAAAACTTAAAAACTCTCTTAATACTAAACATTTACAATCTAATTAATTTCCCTCAAATTATTGAGAGGAATTTAACTTAAAATTCAAAACTTAAAATTAAAAGCTATTTAAAAATGGGACTGAAGCGGCGGGAATTTTTGCAGCAAGCTGGCCGAGTGCTAGCGGCCATCGGAATTAGCGAGACCTTGTGGCTGCGGTTGGGCGATCGCTACCTCCAAGCCTTAGCCCAGCCGACAGCGAGGAAATTGGCTTTGTTGGTTGGCGTTGACAAATATCCAGACTCGCCCCTGCACGGCTGCGTCACGGATGTGGAATTGCAGCGGGAACTGCTGATCTATCGGTTTGGGTTTGCGCCGTCGGACATTCTGACTTTGACTGACGCTCAAGCTACCAGGGAAAATATCGAGACGGCTTTTGTGACTCACTTGAGCGGACAAGCAAAACCCGGTGACGTGGTAGTTTTTCACTTTAGCGGCTGCGGTAGTCGAGTCAGTTTGGCTGAGTCTCCCGGAATAATGCAAAACAGTTTGGTGCCGGCGGATGATGTTTTGCCGCTGTTAGCAAACCGGGCGGTGAACGATATTTTAGAGGAAACGCTGCTGCTGTTGGTGCGATCGCTCGCGACAGAAAATGCGATCGCCATCCTCGACACCAGCTACACCTATCCGGGTTCCCGCAAAAACGGCAACTTTCGCATTCGCTCCCGTCCCCGCCCCACCATCGGCGAGCCAAGCCTCGCAGAATTAACGTTCGCCGAAGGCCTCAAATCCAGCCCAAATCTCCGTCCGGCGGCCGCCGTACTTGCCGCGGGCGCGAATTCCCAACTCGCCGCCGAACAAGAGTGGAACGGATTTACCGCAGGTTTGTTTACCTACGCCCTCACCCAAACTTTGTGGTGGGCAACTCCGGCTAGCAGCTTCAGCGTCAGTTTCAGCCGCGCTGCGGGTACAGTCGAGCAAATGACGGGGTTATCGCAGGAACCGCAAATTCGCCATCACGATTTAACAGCGCCGCTGGCGGTGAATTTTTCAAGTTTAATGTTGAATTCCCCTGCATCTGACGGCGCTGTGACGGCGGTGGAAGAAGGCGGCAAAACTGTGCAGTTGTGGCTGGGCGGGTTGTCGCCGGGAGTTTTGGAGTGCTGCGGGGGTTCTGTGTTTGCTGTGGATTCCTCAGCGGGCGCGAGGCTTTTGCTGCGGGGACGCACCGGCCTCTCTGCTAAAGCCCAAGTTTTAGACAAGCCCGATCGAACTGACGGGCAACTAACAGCCGGCGAACTGGTGAGGGAAGAAATTCGGGTATTGCCGCGAAATATCGGTTTGACAGTAGCTTTGGACTCAGGTTTGGAACGCATCGAGCGGGTGGACGCCACCAGTGCTTTCTCGACTTTGCCACAACTTGCGGCCGTAGGTAGCGAGCAACCTGCTGACTGTCGGTTCGGCAGAGTCCCGGAAACGAGTTTAGCCGAAACAGTCTCGCCTCACGAGCCTGGTTTGATACAAAGCCGTTACGGTTTGTTTTCTTTGGCTCAAATTCTGATTCCCGATACTCAGGGCGATGGGGGAGAAGCCGTCAAGGTGGCGGTGCAGCGCTTGATTCCGCAGTTAAAAGCACTGCAAGCGGGGAAGTTGCTGCGGCTGACAGTCAATGAGGGGTCTTCGCGCCTGAAGGTGCGGGCGGTTCTGGCAACTCTCGCACCGCAAGCGCGGACTGTGGCGCAGCGAGAGCCGGTGCGGGCCGGCGGTGATTATCGGCTGGAACCGCTGAGCGGGGAAAGTGAGAAATCGGTCGGGGATTATATACCAAGTGTGGAAAAAGGCAGCAGCCTTCAGTACGGTTTGTATAACGACAGCGATCGCCCGGTTTACTTTGCGGTGTTTTGCACGGACAGCGCGGGACGGCTGTCCGTGCTCGGCGCTGAGGGGGAAATGTCGCGGGCGATCGCTCCTGGGGAGAATTTGACTGTGCCGGCGGCTGGGGCGATCCTCTTCGAGGGCTTCGCTAACGGGTGGGCGGTATCCGGGCCGATCGGACTTGCGGAAATCGTGATTATATTTAGTGAGAATCCCTTCGCTCAAACTCTGGCTGCAATAGAAGCCGAAATGCCGCAAACGAGGGATGCCCAGTCAATTCGAGTGTTGTTGAATCCTTTAAATGTGGCGCGGGCGGTGCTCGAAGATTTGCACGCGGCTAGCATTCCGGGGGTGCAGAAAGTGGGGATATCGACGGATGATTTGGCTTTGGATGTGAATGTTTGGGCAACTCTGAGTTTTGTTTATCGGGTAATTGGGAATGGGTAATTGGGAATTGGGGAATGGGGCATTGGTAATTGGGAATTGGGAATTGGGCATTGGTAATGACAACAGTCAACCGTCAACAGTTAACAGTCAACTGATATCAATTCCGGCTGCGCCGGAATGATATAGAGGACACGGCAGTGCCGTTTCCCTACGCCAGATTTATTGTAGGGACACGGCACTGCCGTGTCCTGATTTCGGGTTATATTAATTCCGGTGCAACCGGACTTGATATAACAACTAACAACCAACCAATAACACTAACTACTTACTGCTGGCTGATAAACCTTTTCCACCATTTGCGCCAAGCGTTTCATTGCAGTTTCAATCTCATCATTTGTGGCAGTCAAACTGATGCGCAAACACTCGTGTTTGTGATGCCAATCTTCCCGCAAACCGGGGAAGAAAGAACTTCCAGGCACGACAATTACGCCGACTTTCTTCAACTCTTGATACAGTTCCCAATCAGTCATCGGCAAATCTTTCAGCCACAACCACGCGAAAATAGCTCCTTCGCCCCGGTGCAAAAACCACGGCAAATCCTTCGGCATTGCTTGTTCTAGAGTGCTTTCTACGATCGCAAATTTGCTTTGATAGTACGGCCGAATTACGTTGATGGAGATGTCGGCAAGAGCGCCGGAAGCAATAGCCCGAGTTGCGATCGCCTGTCCGTATCTCGGCGAATGAATGCACATATTGGTCTGAAAACATTCTAATAGTTGAATGATTTTTTCATCACCGATCGCAATTCCGATTCTTTCACCCGGCAATCCGGCTTTCGACAAGCTCATGCAGTGCACGATATTGCCGCCAAAAATCGGCGTCATTTCAGTAAAATTCAAAGACGGGAAGGGAGGGCCGTAGGCGGAATCAATCAACACCGGCACGTCGAAAGCGGCCGCTAAATCGGCAATTTTCTTAACTTCGTCGTCGGTGAGAACGTTGCCCGTGGGGTTGCAGGGACGGGAAAAAATGACGCAACCGGTGGTTTGGTCGATCGACAATTGGCTGAAATCCGGGCGGTATTTGAACCTGTGGGCGGCTGCATCAATATCGAGGGTGGGTTTGCAGGCGACTACCGCTTCGGGAATCAAGCTAACGCCGCCGTAACCCGTGTAGTCTGGGCTCAGCGGTAAAACAATTTTTTTAAGCTGTTTGCTGGTAGTGTACCCGCCGAAAGCGTTGGCTGCGTAGAAATATATCGATTGACTTCCGGGAGTAATTAGGATATTGCGATCCGTCAAATTCAGCCCGTAACGCTGGTTAAAATCCGCCAATACCGCATTGATAAACGGCTGATAACCTTGACTGGAACCGTACCGACAAACCACCTCGCCGTATTCCGGGCTCGCCAAAAGTTCCGCAGTGCAGTCGCGCCACAACTGTTCGACTTCCGGCAAAATCACCGGATTTCCCGCGCTCAAATTGATAAACTCCTGCCCGCTTCCGGCTCTGAGAGTTTCAATAATATCTTTCATAATTGCCCGAACTCCCGTGAGGTGGGACATCTGAGCGCCAAATTGAGTAAGGGCAGGGTTCATAGCAAATGCAGCGACAAATATAGAAGTTTACAGTTTACCCATGATAACTCCAGTCGCAGGCGTTAGCCTAGCTTGTCTGGGGCATGGGTTGTCGATCGAGCGTCTGATTAATTCAATAAACTCGATCGGACAGCATTTGTTTTTTCCCCTGTGCGCGTCCCCGAGCCTAAGATTCTGAGCATTGGTGGATTCCTATCGATCGAAAAGTGTTTTTTACCTGAAAATTCGCGAACAGGCAGTATGATCGAATTCAAGAGTTTTGGTGGGATTTCGCGCCGCGCCAGATGAATTTCCAATACTTGACAGCAACTGTTGGGGAATCTAAGATTAGCAGCCAGACCCGATCTCAACAGAATTTTATTGGCTCCGGTTACTGCTATAATTGCAGGATAAATCCAGCCTCAAAACTCACATTTGTTGCTAGCTCATGTTCGTGATTCGCGGTTTGTTGACAGCGGTGCATTTCATTATCAATCCGACTAAAGCCTAGATAGCTCGTCACCTCGCCATTTTAGTGGCGTTACACAAAAAATACCTAAATTCCAACGCAAATTAACAGCCATAAAATTTCACAAAACAATGACACACTTTCCACTTACAGAATACGAGAAACTTACAGATCCTAAAGCCAAAGCAGTGTACGAAGAAATCTTGACAGACTTGGGGTTTGGTATCGTCCCCAACCTGTTTAAGTCAATGGCAATTAACCCTGACTTATTAGAAGCAAATTGGAAAAAATTCCGGGGAACCATCCTGCAAGGAGATTTACCCCGCACCCTTAAAGAAATGGTCGGCGTCGCTATTTCTCAATCAAATAATAGCGAGTACGCTCTCCAAGTTCACCTGCACGGATTGTCAGCGTTGGGGATGAGCGAAGAAATCCTGCGAACCCTAGTTTCTGACTTTGCCAACTGCCCTTTGCCAAAACGCGATAAAGCCGTAATTACCTTTGGCTTGCTGGCTGCTACAAAACCTTTGGAAGTGACAGAAACTGATTACCAAAACCTGCGGGATTTAGGGCTAGATGATTCTGAAATATTTGAGATTATTGCAACAGCCGACCTGTTTAGCTTTGTCAACCGATATACCGATTCCATTGCCCTCGAAATAGATGCTTTGTAATCTATATTTTATACCCCTATTATGGGCGAGCGGCTAGAAGATCTAGATCGAGAAGAACTTCTGTTGACAGCCCGCCGTTTATTAGCAGAAGCTCAAGCGCTTTCCATCCGCATTTCCGCCGTCAACGAAGTTGCCACAGCCATTAACCGCACCCTAGATCTCAACCAGATTTTGCGGGTAGTAGGCAAGCAAGCCAAATGGCTGCTCGACTTTGAACACTGTAGCGTTTGCCTGCACAGCACTAACGCTTGCACGACCTTATTTGGCCCGCATATCCCTGTAGATTTTGCAGCCCTCCCAGAGGGCAGCCCTATTAACAAGGCTTTCAAGACACGTCAACCTCAATTAATTCAAGAAGCGGGTGCTACTGCTATTTTGTCCCCCTACGCTTCGCAAATTATACTTCCCTTGGAAAGCGAAGGTAAGGTTTTAGGGACAATTAATTTTGCCACTACCAAGCCGCGATCTTACACTGTAGAAGACTTGCGGATTGGCTATCTTTTGGCTTTGCAACTATCCTCAGCCATCCGCAATGCTGAGCGCTTTAAAGAGATAAATAGCCTCTATGCCGATCTCGATACCGAAAAGCACAAATCTGACCAGCTACTGTTGAACGTGCTGCCGGTTGAAATTGCCGAGGAACTCAAAAATAACGGCAAAGTGGAACCACTTTATTATGATTGCGTATCTGTTTTATTTACTGACTTTCAAGACTTTACTAACTTATCCGAACACATGACGCCGCGAGAGTTAGTTGACGAACTAGACTACTGTTTTTCTTATTTCGATCGCGTGATGGATAAATACTCTATGGAAAAACTGAAGACTATTGGCGACAGCTATATGTGTGCGGCGGGAATTCCTACGCCTCGCCCCACACACGCCTTTGACGCTGTACTTGCGGCCATAGAAATTCGACAGTTCATGGATTTGCGAAAAATGCAGAAAGTTCAACAAAATATTACTTATTGGGATATCCGCATTGGCATTCATTCAGGTCCCATACTTGCTGGGGTAATTGGCAATAAAAAGTTTGCCTATGATGTCTGGGGAGATACAGTTAATACTGCATCTCGGATGGAATCTTCCGGCGTAGCTGGAAATATCAATATCTCTAAAGACACGTTTGAATTAGTTAGAGATTTTTTTGAATGCGAATATCGAGGAAAAATTCATGCTAAAAATAAGGGCAACTTGGATATGTATTTGGTTCGCCATCTTAAATGATTTTGGAAATGGCTAATTACTGAGGGAGGATGGCTAACCGAGCTTTGATACCATGTTAAATTTTAGATTTTAGATTAGAAAATTGGGCATGACTGATGACTATCACGGTTGGGATCGCGGGCCTACAGTTGCATTCTCTTTAACTGGTGTTAGTAGAAATAAAACTCAACTATGAACGTAAAATATATTGCTCGCAGTTTTTGATCGGGAGATGGGTATTGTATCGCAGTGCCCCCAGACTATATTAAAATGATCGAGTTGTAGATTTTAATTTTTAATTATTTATGCGTATTTGGCAAGCCGATTTCTACCGCCGCCCTGTCCAAGACGAAACTGGTAAACCACTGTGGGAACTCTTAATTTGCGACTCGGAAGGCAGTTTTCAATTTAGCGCTATTTGCCGCCAGGGCGCCGCAAATTCTAATTGGCTAGCCTCGCAGTTGCAGCAGCAAGCTCAAGCCCAAAATTTGCCCGACTTGATTCAAGTATTTAGACCTCAGTCTCTCAGCTTAATCGAAGCTGCGGGCAAAGTTTTGGGTGTCAAGGTAGAAGCGACTCGGCGCACTGCTGCTCTGAAATTGCTGCTGCAACAACGCGCAAAAGAATATTCGAGTATGCCTAATTATACAGGTGAAACTTACAGTGCGATCGCCCTCGACTCGCCGCCGCCCGTACCCTTACCGGAAAACCTCTGGGGGGATGGCTGGCGTTTTGCTTCCCTACCCGCCGGCGACATTGAAGATGCTTTCCAAGGGCGTCCCCTGCCAATTTTGGAAATGCCAGAATTGCTGTTACCGCTGAATTTGGGCTTGGCTTCCACAGTACCCGTACCGGGAGTTGTGATTGACGGCGGACGCCAGTCTATGCGGTTGGCTAGATGGCTTCAGGATGCCAAACCTTTTGCTTTGAATTATATCGCTGGAGAACCCGACGGATTGATATTGGAAGCTGGGTTAGTAGATAGGTGGATTGTGGCTACTTTTGAAGATAGCGAGGTGAAAGCAGCGGCCAAAATTTACCAACAGCGCAAGCAATTAAGTAAAGGATTACATTTTTTGTTAGTGCAGCCCGATGATAGTGGCATGACTTATACAGGCTTTTGGCTGTTGAATTTTGATCGATAAGATGTAAATAATATTATTTTTGATGTTGCTCAATCGCGCGCCGAAAAATAGTAAAATACAGCCCGAACTCAGTTCCAGGAGATACAGACTCAAACACAACTTTTAAAACAGTTTCTGGAGCTAGCAAGAGATCGTGCTGCAAATTTATTCTACAACTAAAATCAATCCGTTTTGGATACCCTGACACACTCGGTTGATGTGAACATGATCGTTTTGGTCGATCCCGTCGAGGACTGCTGACTTCAGCAATCGTCTGTCAAGGGGGGTAATTTGGCGAAAAGCAAAGATGCGCTGGACGATCGCTTCGATCGAGATTTTGGGGAGATTAGCAGAGCTGACTGTCATGGTCTTAACACGCTAAAAGTAGATAACAGAACTGTGTAGCTTTATTTTTAAAGATTTCGTGAAGTCATACTGTGATTAATATCACATACTTTATGTGACAATATAGTGTATGTCGGGTGACTTTTGTCACGAAATATTCAATTATTGTTACGCCAACTTAACGGTGGCCCGATAGAATCACTGTGGTAAAACTCAAGCAGAAAGTAAAAATGGCACAAGCAAAAATCGGAATTATCGGCGGCAGCGGTTTGTATAAAATGGAGGCCCTCAAGGATATTGAAGAGGTAAAAATTGATACACCTTTTGGAGCGCCATCGGATGCCGCAATTGTGGGAACTTTGGACGGTACGCCGGTAGCATTTCTGGCAAGACACGGCCGCAACCACACTTTTTTGCCCTCAGAAGTGCCTTACCGGGCAAATGTTTATGCCATGAAGAGTTTGGGAGTAGAGTATTTAATCTCAGCGTCGGCGGTTGGTTCCCTGAAAGCAGAGGCGAAACCTTTAGATATGGTAGTGCCGGATCAGTTTATCGATCGCACAAAAAATCGAGTTTCTACCTTTTTTGGAGAAGGAATTGTTGCTCACATCACATTCGGCGATCCGGTTTGCGGCGAATTGGCTAAAGTATTGGCAAGTGCGATCGAATCCTTGAACCTCACCGACGTTACCCTGCACCGGGGCGGCACTTACGTCTGCATGGAAGGCCCCGCATTTTCCACAAAAGCAGAATCCCACCTGTACCGCAGTTGGGGGGCGACAGTCATCGGAATGACAAATTTGCCGGAAGCAAAATTAGCCAGAGAAGCAGAAATTGCCTACGCAACTTTAGCATTAGTCACCGATTATGACTGCTGGCACGAAGATCACGACAGCGTAACAGTAGAAATGGTAATAGCAAATTTGCACCGCAATGCAGAGAATGCTCAAAAAGTCATTCAAGAAACAGTCCGTAGACTAACAGAAAATCCCCCAGTATCTGATGCACATTCAGCTTTAAAATATGCAATTCTGACTCGGCTGGATCAAGTGCCGGCCGCAACTAAGGAGAAAATGGGTTTGTTGTTGCAGAAATATTTGTAATTAGTTATCGGTTTCGCACCAGTAAATCCCACAATCTTGAGCGATCGCATACTATCCGTCGGGGTCATGTCAACTATCTAATCGTGAAAGTAATTTTACGAGCAGTTGATGACCCCGATAAATGATTAATAATTGCTAGAACTTCCTCTCGTGTGAGAACAGTTGGCATATAACGACTTCTTTTTGCTCGTACTGTATCAACTTGTAAATCTAATTCTAAGTTTCGGATTTTCGTGACTTAGGAATTGACTATACGAAAATTTTCGGTATAATAAATATTTGGCTTGCTTAGTCGGCTCTTCTGGAGTCAAGGTGATAAGCAAAACTAATTAGAAAAGCAAGCTAATAGCCTCGCCCGAAAGTTATCAAAGTTGACAAAGCCATAGGCTTGCCGCTTAATCAACTTGATT